>CAZKOJ010000100.1:0-15998 GCA_964554365.1 uncultured Clostridium sp.
TAGTTTAAACTTAGGTTTTCCTAATTTAAACTCATCAATAAACTCATTTATAACTTTAAATTTTCCTTTATCCAAAGTACAAAATAGCTTAGGAAAAGCATATTCCAATCCAAATTCCTTGCACTTTTCTATAACCAGTTCCCTAGTCCACCTAGACACCCATTCTCCGCTTTCACAGGGAACTATTAATGCCTTGCCACCACTTTCTTTTACAAGCCTAGGTATTTCTACTAATATATCTTGGTGAACTCCAATAACTACTGAAACATCATGTGGTGCAAATTTATCTGGTAAATATTTTAGTGGTTCATCTTCAAACATTTTGTATACATCCGGAAGACTTACCACCTCAGATATATTTTTTTGAAAATTTAAATTGTATTTTGTTCTACACCAGACACATTTATCTCCACATACAGTACAAACTTCTCTAGCATCCTTTAAATGAGGTATAAATTTTGTATTTGCAAATCTATAGTCCATTTTAACATAAAAATCATTCTCAGGTAATTTTCCGCTTTTTTCCGAACATATAATCAATACTTTCATTTTAGTACCTCCAAGTTTATTTAAGTAAATCTTATTAAACAATATTTTGTATTAATTATAATAAAATTTACAGGTATATTCGGTAACTTTTGTTACTTCACATGAAAATATTTTCTTTAATTATTATTTTTAATGAAAATTTAAGAAAAAAGCCCCTCTATTTCTTTTTCACTCATATTGGAAAGAAGTATTTCTTCTTCTGTATTTTCATTTATTACATTTTCTATTAATTTTCTCTTTTTTTCCTGTATTTTATATATCTTCTCTTCTATACTTCCTTTAGCTATAAGCCTTATAACTTCCACTGTATTTTTCTGTCCTATTCTGTGAGCTCTGTCAGATGCCTGTTCCTCTACTGCTGGATTCCACCAAGGATCAAAATGAATTACTATATCTGCTGAAGTTAAGTTTAATCCTGTTCCTCCTGCTTTAAGTGAAATTAAAAATACTGGTATATCTCCTTCATTAAATTCTCTAACCATATTTCCTCTAAGTTCAGCCTTTGTTTTTCCGTCTAAATAAGAGTAATTTATATTTCTTTTTTCAAATTCTTTAGCTATATTTTTAAGAGCAGAGGTGAACTGTGAAAAAATAAGCATTTTATGACCTTCATTTATATTGTTTTCTACTATATCTAAAAGTGCTTCTACTTTTCCACTATACCCTTCATAATTTTCTATAAAAGTAGACGGATCACAACATATCTGCCTAAGTCTTGTAAGAAGAGCTAAAATTTTAATCTTGCTCTTGTTAAACCCTTTTTCACTTATTTCCTGTGCCATTTCCTCTTTAGCTTTTTGTGCAAAGGAAGCATAAACTTTTTTTTGTTCCTCAGTCATATCAATAAGCATATTATGTTCTATTTTAGGTGGTAGTTCCTTAGCAACATCTTTTTTTAGCCTTCTTAAAATGAAAGGTTTTATGTGCCTATTAAGTTCCTGCAGTGCCTTTTTATCTCCATTTTTTACAATAGGAATTTCATATTTTTGAGCGAATTTTCTTTGAGTTAACAGATATCCTGGCATAATAAAATCAAATATAGACCAAAGCTCTGATAATGAATTTTCTATAGGAGTCCCTGTTAATGCAAAGTAAGCATTAGCTTTTATATCTTTTACACTTTGAGCATTTAAAGACTGAGCATTTTTTATATTTTGAGCTTCATCCAGAAAACAATACCTGAATTTAATATCCTTATATTCATCAATATCCCTTCTCATAAGAGCATAAGAAGTTATAACTACATCTACTTTTTCAATACTACTTCTTTGCTGTTCTCTTTCATCTTTGCTACCTGAAATTACTAGGGATTTTAAATCTGGTTGAAATTTATTTATTTCATCCTCCCAATTGTACACTAATGATGTAGGACAAACTACCAAACTAGGAACTGTATTATGTCCATTTACATCCACTTCAGACTTTATAAATGCTATAGTTTGAAGTGTTTTTCCAAGACCCATCTCATCTGCAAGGATTCCTCCAAAGGCACAACTTGCAAGGGTTTTAAACCATTTAAAACCAAATTTTTGATAAGATCTCATGATTTTATTAAGGTTTTCTGGTAAAACATGGTCTATATCTCCTATATCCTTTATATTATTTACCAACTCCCTGAATTTTTTATTTCTCTCCACGAAGTTAATATTATTTTCTTTAAAGGAAGCATCTATATACGCCGCATTGTATTTGGGAATCAATATATTTTCCTTTTCCAAATCCGATGACTTTATATTTAAATAATCTATCATATTTCCTATATGTTGAATTTCACTATGAACTAAGGGTATAAATCCGCCTTTTTTTACTCTATAATATTTTTTCTTCTGCTTTAACGCCTCAAATATATTTTTTAATTCTTCTCTATCTACATCTTCAATACTAAAATTAAACTCCAATAAATCCTCATTATTAAGCTTTATATTAGACTTATAATTTGATGAATTATAAACTTTTATATTTTTAAATGACTCTGAATAGTACACCTCTGCTTCGCTATGTAAAATTTCCATACCCTTTACCATAAAATCTAAAAGCATTTCTTCATCTTTTAATACATAATTAGATTTTTCTTTTTGAAAGTAAAATGATTTGAGAATATCACCAATTTTCATTTCTCCTTCTATATCTCTAACTAATACCATATTATATTCTCTGTTACTGTGATCTTCCAAAGGATTAATTTCTATATCTCCATATTTAAAAATTATAGAAGCAGTTATTTCATCATCCATCTTATCAAAGTAAACTATAGATTTTAAACTTTCTTCATAAAATTTATTTTTGAAGCTTTCATCTACCTTTACATTTTTGCTTATTTTTTTCAAGGATGGAATAACAAAAGATGCAATATCCTCACTTTCATTTTCACTAAAGCTCAACTGCATTTTATTTTCTTTCATGAAATGGTTAAAAAATGGCGTATATCTTTCAACTTGTTCCTTAGAAGGTTTGTATATCTTACTATCATACAAAAAATACCTTCCCTTACTTGTAATTGGTATAGCTATGGTTGAAGTCTGCTTAAGAAGTATTTTATTATTTTTAACTTGGAATTTAAATTCTAGAGGCAAATCTTCCTCTACAAAAGAAACATCATTAAAGTCGTTTCCATTTATCACTACCTGAATTTTTCTATTTCCTATTTCCTTAAAGAATTTTTCTGCATTACTTTCTGTGAGATAAGCTTTCTTTCCTTTTAATAACCTTGAAGAAGCATTCCTATATTCATCTAATTGCCCTAGCATCATATCATCTTCATATATTTGCATCAAAAGTTCAATTATCTTTTTATCTTCATCCTTAAATTTATGTATAATGGGATTTAAAGTAAATGCCTTACCAAAATACATCTGATTTTTTGAAATAATACTCTCTATAAACTCTCCTACATTTTTTACTACATAAGGTCTAGTTTCTCCTACTTTAATCTCTAAAGCTAAATAACTCGTGTACCCTCTACTAACATCTAACTTATAACTAGTATTTAAGTATACAGCTTTTGCATTAAAATTGTTTTTTAAAAAGCTCCCTTTTATTTGCTGCATAAATACTCTATTTTTCTTTTCTTCTACATCTTTTGTAATTGCATTTTCTTCTTGAATAAACTTTACAAGAACTGCCACCGTATGCTTACACATTCTCCCCCAATAGTTGCAATCACAATCACTATCTATATAAATAGTTCCGCTAATAAATTTAACATATACGTCATATTGTTCAGTATTATTTGAAGACTGAACTTTTGCTTTAATACTTATGATTTTATCGGATGTTCTATTTTCTATGTTTACATCCATATGTTTTACCTGATTATTGCGATAGCATTTAATTCCTCTTTCATAAATTTCTGTACCTGAAATTTTTTTTATAGCATTTTTGTCTAATTTCGTCAAGTAAACTCACTCCTGTTTCAGTATAATTTAGTTAACTACCACCAAATCAATCAACCGTGGTTTCGTAAAAGATTTTTTAGTCTATAGGTAAAACCCCTCACTTATATAAGCGTGGGGTTTTAGAATTCAGTTTAATTTCATTGTAACATAATCAATACTTAAATGTACTTTCTAAATTAATCTTATTTTTAATTATTGACAATATTTTCTAACCTAAACTTATTTATGCTTTATTGGTATCCACATATGAACTTGAAATTCATCATTTAGCTTAGGTGAATTATTGAATATATCTATATTAGGAAAACTATCCACTTCTAATTTTTTTTCCTCTAAGCACTGTAAAAACATATAATTTATCAGCTTATAATAATTATATATAGATCCTTCATATCTGCATTTTAGATATTCATGTTCTGGTATAATTACACTTAACATGCCCTCTGGAACTTGTTCAATACTTTCTACTTCAACTGCTAGAACATAGGAAAATACATTATTATTCTTATTCCAGTCTTTATATATAGAATCCACTCCCGCTATTCCATATACACTGTTGTTATCACATATATTCTTTATTTTGTGAATGTTTTGCTTGAATTCCTCAATTAGTTCTGGTATTTTAGTCTTTTTTATAAACTTTGTATACTCTACACCTATAAGTTTTAGTTCTCTTTGTCCACTTATTTTAATTTCTTTTATATTTTCATAAATATCATCGTAATTTTCATTAAAAATATCTTCCTCTGAATTTTCACCTATATTTGTTAATGCTTTGAATTTAGAACTTAATACTATTAAATATCCTTCTATTTTTTTAAATAAATTTATAATTATATTCATATTTTCTTCTTTTTTAAAATATAAGAAAAACATTTTTAAGTTTTCCTGCTGATCTTCTGTGAAGTCTATTTTATTAAAATCAAATTCGTGTTTTTCCTCTTCACTTGAAAGCTTAAAAATTTCTTCCATTTCTCCTATGATACTATTCCTTATCTTATCCCAATTTATAATCCTATTCTCAAGATATTCTTCAATATCCTTTGTAACCACTATGCTTTTTGTTTCATCTATAATCCTTACTACACTAATCCATGCTTCTTCTTTTTCTTTACTATCTAATGGTTCTTCTAAAAACATTCCAAGGCTTATTGATAACATCTTTCCATATGCCCCAGGAAATATTCTTATAAGTTCCCCCTCCATAAAGCCTTCTCTTTCCTTTTGACTCATCTCTACTGCATCTTTTAAAAGCATCATTTCCTCTGTAATTTTAGATATATCTCTTGTTTCTTCCTTAAAACTTCCCATGCAACTTCCTAATATACTTTTACATCTCTCCATGTTTCTTATTTGTTCATTAAGCTGCTGCATATAATTTTCAAGCACTAAATACATATTTTTTGGTTCTTTCATTGCTTCTTTTATTCTACTTACAGGAAGTCCAAATCGTCTTAATACTCCAATTTGTTTTAATTTCTCTACATCCGAATCTGAGTAATCTCTATAATTATTTTCTTCATTTACACAGGGCTTTATAAGCCCACTGTCTTCATAATAATTTATAGCCTTTTTAGTAAGATCAGTAACCTTCATAACTTCACTTATTTTCATAATATTTTTCCTTTCCTAAGAATTAAAATAAAATTTGCTAAAAAGCTTTTTACTTGTAATGAGCATTAAAAATAAAGTTACAATAGAAACAATGCAAAAACTTGAAAATCCTAAAGTAATACTTCTAAACCTTATTCCAATCATAATTCCTGCAACTACAGGAGGAGTTAAAAAAATATAGTTTATCAATGATGTAAAGGATAATTCCTTATCATACTCCATTGGAATAATTAAGTGTGTAATAAGCATTCCAAATAAAGTTATAAAAGAAGAAAAACAAAATACTAACCACAACAATATCACATCTGAAAAATTCATTTTTACTATAATGCCACAAGGTATTATAAGGAGAGCATTAAATGCAATTTTGCTTAAAATAGGCAATGTATACAAAGCTCCTACCTTTTTAATAAAACTTCCTGGAAGCAGATATATATATTGTTTTCCTAATTCATACTTAACTGTAGATATATTTGGAATAATACCTATAACCATCCAAAATATCATAAGATACACAGTCATTAAATCTTTTATTTCATGTTTTCTTAATACAAACCCTATAATACAACTTATAACTAAAGCTCCTATATATCCATAATAGAATTTTACCACCCTTTTTCTTTCTACAATAGCTTTCCATAAAAAAGCCCACTCCCCTGTAATATTTAAGTTCTCTAATTTTCCTAAGGCTTTATTAAAACTTTTATCATCTATATCTTTTTTATTTTTAATCCATATATTGTCATTTGTTTCTAGATATTCTGCCACAAATTCATAATAATCCACAGCAAAATATGATGTTAAAGCTATAGTAATTATAACTGTGAAACTTAACGCTACTGACTGAAATACTATTTCTTTCCCTGTGGCATTGGGGTAAATAATCATATCCTTAGCCCATCCTACTACAGGTATATTTGAAAATACTCTCCCATTTAATAATTCGCAAAAACTATTACTACTTATGCCATTATGTATAATATTTATTATTGAATAAATGCCTAAGGTTGCCCAAAAACTAGTATTAAAAACTTTAATCATATTTGTAATATTAAATTTATTTGAAAGTAAATACATTAAAAATGCGAAAGCTTTAAAAAATAATACTAAAAGAAATATTCCATATATAGTAAATGCAATTTTAGAAATTTCCAGTGTGAAATATTTAGAAATAAGTTCCCAATATATTATTACACAAATAAAATATAAAGCTAAGTCTCTTAAACTATCTTTTACAAGTGTCCATATATATATAATTCTTGGACTTATAGGTGATTGAAAAAGGTAATATACATCTGATTTTGAGAATTGTACTGGTGTGTATTTATTTGCTGCTTTTATAAGGACAGTAAATGTCCATGCTAAAATACCTCCCATAAGCATTGCCCCTAGTAAATCTGAATTTAAATTATTAACATTACTTTTAGTAAAAATTTTAAATTCAGAAAAATTCATTAGCATTATAATTATACCAACACATATAGCTAACATTTTTAATAAAGTAATAGGATTTGCAAAAACATTTTTAACTTTATTTTTCCACTGCCAAAATTCTATAGCAGTTAAGTTGAAAAAATCTGTAAATGATCTATTCATTTTCTATCACCTCTAAAAATAACTCTTCCAGAGTTGCATCTCCCTTTTCATTAAACTTAAGTTTTAATTCTGCTATACTCCCTTGTGCTATCATCTTTCCATTTTTCATAACCAATATTCTGTCACAAAGCCCCTGAACAGTGTCCAACATATGAGTGCTTATAAGCACTGTCTTACCTGAATTTTTCAAGTACATAAAGCTGTCCTTTAATTCTTTTATGGCTTTAGGATCAAGACCCACAAAAGGTTCATCCACTAAAAATATTTCAGGTTTATTCAACAATGCACAGCATATAGAAACTTTTTGTTTCATACCTTTAGATAAATTTTTTCCTAACTCATTTTTCTTATGTTCTAGATTAAATCTACGCAAAAGATCTTCTCCTTTTTCTTGCCACTGTTCTAAACGATATGCCAAAGCTATAAACTTTAAATGTTCCCATACAGTAAGTAAAGGGTATATTTCTGGAGTTTCCGGTATATAAGCTAGCCTTTGCCTAGCTTCTACTTTTCTCACATCTATACCCTCTATAAATATCTCTCCTGATGTTCTTTTAAGTAATGATAAAATACATTTTATAGTAGTAGTTTTTCCTGCTCCATTAGGTCCTATAAGTCCAATTATTTCACCTCTACTTAAATTAAAACTTATATTATCTACTGCTTTATTTTTTCTATAGTACTTTTCTAAATTTATTACTTCTAAAATTTGCTCTCTCATATATATCCTCCTAATATTTTCTGAAGTTAATCTTAAATAAACTATAACATGGTCCCCAAGGGAACAGTCAATAAAGTAATTTTTTATTCCCGAGCTACCAAATATAAGACCCCCGCTTAAACAAGCAAGAGCCTTATATTTACTATGTGTTCAGTAATTTGAACTAAAATTTAGATAGATTAAAAAATCCAACTGAATCAAGTTTCACTCCATAGATTAGAAGTTTTTAGGCATTATGTGATATATATATCCACTAAGTAAGCCTAATATTGCTATTAAACCAAAATAAGTTAAAGCATATATAAATCTAGTAAATTTTTTCACTTCATAGTATTTTTTATCTGGATTTTTATAATATTTAAAAAGCTGTATTATTCCTAATACTAATAGCATTATTATTATTGGATTAAAAAATTTAATTGCTGCAATTCCCATTAAAGGAATGCCTATTACCCAAAGAATAGGTGATATAGCAGTAACAACTCGTCCACCATCTAAAGGATGTACAGGAATAAGATTAAATAAATTTAATATAAATCCGCTATACGCTAAAGCTAAAAATATATTTTTACCAGTTAAATAATATATTCCTAAACATAAAAATGCACCTATACTTCCTAAAACAGGACCTCCTATAGCTACAAAAGCTTCTACATTAGCATTTTCCGGCTGCTTTTTCATAGATATAGCTGCACCTACAAACGGTATAAATATAGGCATAGAAACAGGCAAATTAGCTTTTTTAGCTGCAAAATAATGTCCCATTTCATGTATAAATAATAATAGAACAAATCCTACTGCAAAAGGCCATCCATGTAATTCTGCATATACCCAAATCATTAATAACATAGAACCAAAAGTTGAAAATAATTTAGCTAGCTTAAGAAATATAAACATAAATTTAAATTTGGCAAATAAAAATCCTAACTTACCTATGATTTTAAATTTAGCTAAGGCTGCAATTCCTGCTCCTAAAGCTGCAAATATCCCCTTTTTCTTTTTAGATGTTTTTTTAGTATCTCTTTCAATCCCTGTTACAAATTCAACTCCATCTTCATTCCTAATGTCTATTTTCGTATTGTCATCCATTATTTTATTTATCCCCCTTAAAACAAAGTATTAAATAACTCTTTTAATATTTATTTGCACTCTATTATAGATGATATATAATAAATAATCAAGTTCCTATTTCATTTGAAAATATCATAATAATAAAATTTTAACCTTATACATGGAAATATTAATTTCTTACTCTATTTATCGTTAACTTAAATCAATTATCAATTCTCTAATTAATATATATTTTAGTACCTTGCATTATTCACTACTGTGTATTATACTATAATCATAATTGCAAAAGAAAGGAAGTTAAGTATGAACATTCAATTTAAAAAAGGCGTTTTAGAATTATGCGTGTTAGCCGAACTTTTTCAAAAAGATTTTTATGGCTATGAATTAGTAGAAGAAATTTCAAAGCATATAAATATTTCTGAAGGTACAATTTACCCTCTTTTAAGACGACTTAAAACCGAAGAATATGTTACTTCCTATCTTCAAGAGTCTAGAGATGGTCCTCCTCGAAAGTATTATAGACTTACGGAAGATGGCAAAGAAAAAGCTTTAATACTTATAGAGGAATGGAAAGACTTTTCCGCTGGAGTGCATAAAATAGTTGATAATTTAAATTTAGATATTATAAAATAGAATTTATTTAAGGTAGGTGAAAATATGAATAAAAACGACTTTATGAGAGCTTTAGAAGATTCTTTAGGAAGCTTATCAAAAGATGAAAAAGAAGATATATTATATGATTATGAAGAACACTTTAGAATAGGCATTGAAAAAGGGAAAACAGAAGAAGAAATAGCAAAAGAACTTGGAGATCCTCATTCTATAGGTAAATCTTACAGAGCCTATACAGCTGTAGAAACTGCCAGTAAAAACCCATCCTCTAAAAATATTGGAAAGGCTATTTTAGCTGCTGCTGCTCTTGGTTTTTTCAATTTAGTAATAGTACTAGGACCATTTATAGGCTTAGTTGGAGTATTAATTGGACTTTTTGCAGCTTCAGCTTGTATAGCTATATCTGGTTTTTGCGGAATATTTGGCATAATTGCACAACCATTTATACCTGCTCATGTACACATAGGAATTAATCCTATTGCAGCATTCTTCCTATGTATAGGACTTTCATCCTTAGGCATATTACTTTTTATTGGCATGACTTATTTAGGCAGATTTTTTTTAAGAGGTACTATAAAATATTTAAAATGGAATTTATCCATAATAAAAAAATAATTATTATTGGAGGACATTATGTTTAAACTAAATATAAAAAGATTATTAATTATATTGATATCTATTTCAGTTATCAGTTTCTCTATAGCAGGAGTTATTTTACTAACTACTGGTGGTTTAAAGAAAAATAATGTTATATCTTTTAAGGATAAGAGATCTAATTCTTATGATATAAAGGATGAAAAAGTCGAAAAAATAAATGACATAAAAGAAATTTATATAGAAAACTCTAGTGAAGATATTTCACTCATACCTGAAAAAAGACAAGATATTAAATGTAGTTTTTATGGAAATATTGAATCAAGCTTTAAACCAAAACTAGAAACAAAAATTGAAGGAAATAAACTTATAATAAGTACAAATAATCATCCTTCAAACTTCAGTGTTTTTTCTAATAGTTTAAAATTAAATATAAATATTCCTGAGAACTATGCAGCTGATATTAAGATAAAATCAACTTCTGGAAACTTTAATTTAAGTTCTCCATTAAAATTAAACCTGTTTGATTTAACTTCAAGTTCTGGAGATATAAATGTAAAAAATTTAACTAGCTCTACCTTTAATATTCACTGTACTTCTGGAAATATTAAAGGCGAAAATATAATTTGTACAAACTCAAATATGAAAAGCTCCTCTGGAGATACAATTTTAAAAGATTTTAAGGGAAATTTACAGCATCAATCTACATCAGGAAGAATAGACTTGGGCTTTAAAGACTTTAATAATAATATAAATTTACAAACTACTTCTGGAGATATATTATTAAGCCTACCAAAGGCTTCTCAATTTGCTGTAAATGCTAAAGCTACTTCTGGTGATGTGGAATCTGATTTTCCTATAACCATGCAAGGTAAATCTAAAAATAACCAATTAAACGGTGTAGTTGGAACCAATAAAAATCAAGTTAATATATCTGCTACTTCTGGTAATATAAAAATTAAAGCTAACTAATAATAAAAAATAAAAGTTGCAGTATAAATCTGCAACTTTTATTTTTTACCTGTTAAATATACACATAACCCCTTGTTCTAAAAAACACTTTCCACAAGACACACATGTTGATTTTGTAGTTGCTCCACTTAACCATTTGTTTATTAAATCTGGTTCACATATAAATGGTCTTGACATAGAAAAATACTCAATTTCTGTGCTATTTAGTATTTTGTCCATATTTTCAACACTTCTATTTATTCCAACTAACATTATAGGTACATTTACTTGTGCAGCTATATTTTCTGCATATTCTTTGTATATGGCTTCACCTTTTGTATTACTTGCCCATATTCTTCCTCCACCACTGACTTCTATAGCATCAATGTCTCTTTTATCTAACTCCTCGCAAACATAACTACATTCGTCAATAGTTGCCCCACCTTCTTCAAAATCAGAACAGTTTATTTTTATGAATATATTGAAGTCTTTTCCAACTCTATTTCTAACTTCATCATAAACCTTCAGTATTAAAGCTCCTCTATTTTCCACACTTCCACCATATTCATCAGTTCTAGTATTATATATTGGACTCAATGTTCTGCTTAAAAAATATCCATGAGCTCCATGAATCTGTACTCCATCAAATCCCGCCTGCTTTGCTCTATATGCTGCATCCCCAAATGCATTTATTATGTTCTTTATATCCTCTTTACTAAATTCATTTGAAAATTCAAAGGAATTTAATCCTGTATTTAAATTTTTATACTCTTTTCCGTGCACAATCTGCATAGCTATTTTGCAATTATTTCCATGTACCATATCTGTTAATTTTTTATATTCATCAATAAAACAATCATCATAGATTCCAAGCATATTTGGACTTGGTTTATCATATTCAAATATAGTTGAGTAACTGCTTATAATTAAACCCACTCCGCCTTTAGCTAAATCTTCATATACTTTGAAAAGCTTTTCTGTCATGTGTCCTTCAGCTGTGGCCATATTTTCCCACGTAGCTGAACGAACGAACCTGTTTTTTAATTCCATATTATTTATATGTTTTATATCAAATAATGATTTCATAAAATTCACCTCCAAAATAATAGAATAATATCATTGATATTATTCTATCTCTAACCACTGCACTCTTCAATAGCACACTTTACAAAGAATATTATGTTACTGTCTTTTATTTCCGCCCATATGTTTCCACCATGTAGTTCTACAATGCTTTTTGCAATGGCTAGACCTAGACCACTTCCCCCTGTATTCTGTGACCTTGATCTATCAATCCTATAAAATCTTTCAAAAACTTTTCTTAATTCTTCTTCATTTATATTTTCACATTTATTTTTTATAGTTACTATTACATTTTTTCCTTCTTTGAATAACTTTACATTTATTTCTCCAGGTTTAGGGCTGTATCTTATGGAATTCATTAATAGGTTTTCAAATACCCTAACCATTTTATCTCCATCTACATAAGCACAAATTTTTTCATCTGGTATATTCTTTTCTATAATCACATTATTTTCTTCACATATTATGTAAAGTTCTTCTACAAGCTGCTCTAACAATCCATTAAAAGATATATTTTGTTTATTCAAATTTATTACTTTATTACTTAGCTTAGTATATTCAAATAGATCATTTATAAGAACTTCTAGCTTTTCAGATTTATTATAAGCTATATTCAAATACTCCTGAAGGTCACTTTCATTTTTATATTTTTTCTCTTTGGCAAGCCCAAGGTAACCCTTTATAGAAGTAAGTGGTGTTCTTAAATCATGAGATACATTAGTTATAAGATCACTTTTAGCTTTTTCTACATTTCTTTCATTATCTATTTTGTTTTTTAACTCTTTAGCCATAAAATTTATATTGTCAGCTAACTTTGCTAATTCATCTTTTCCTTGTATTTCTATTCTAGTACCTAGCTCACCTTTTGCTATTTCAAATAATTTTTCTGATACACCTTCTATATATTTCATCTTTTTATTAGTTATAAAGTAAAATAATATTATAAACACAAAAGTCCCTAGTATTCCTGAAAAAAAGGAGCCATCAGATTCTATATATGTAGTTTCTCCCTGAGGAATACCTTTTACTATTATATAAGCCTTTCCATCAGAAAAATCTACCGCATCTAATTCTACATATTCATAGACTTTATCCAATACTATTGCCTTTCTAGGATTTCCATTAGCATCTCTGTACATACCACTTGAATTATAGTTATCATACTTATTTCTAAATTCCCATGTTCTTTTCATCAAATCATGTATACTAATTTGATTTTCCTCAGCATTTTTTGATTTATATAGTACTTTTCCGTCTATATCTGTTACAAGTATCTTAATAGTTTCATTAGCTCTATTATTATTCTCTTGTCTACTTATTATTTCATTTATAGTTCCTTGATTTTTTAAACTTATATTATCTTTTTTTATAATATCTTTTATTGTTGAACATTGATTTGCTATAGATTTTATGCTTGGACTATAGTCTATAATTGTTCTTCCATGATTTCCTGTATAATAACTATTATACCAAGTAGCTGAGATAGAAGAAGCTGCAACACATACTATAAATGTAACTACCAGTTCCAATCTTATACTTCTACTTACCTTTTCCTTACTAAAATTATAAAATCTAATAGAAGGATTTAAAAGTTTTTTTAACATTCTTTTTATAAACTTAGGGCATCTAATTTTCAATTTTATAGCCAACCCCCCATACAGTCTTTATATACTTAGGCTTTCTTGGGTTTTCCTCAATCTTTTCTCTTATCTTCCTTATATGAACCATCACAGTATTATAAGACTCATAAAATTCTTCATTCCATACTCGTTCATATATTTTTTCCGTATTGAAAACAAGCCCTCTATTTTTAGCCAATAATTCCAGTATATCAAATTCCCTTCTAGTAAGGTTAACTAATTTTTCTCCTACTCTTACTTCATGAGTCTTTGTGTTTATGTTTAAGTCATCTATTTCAACTACACCTGTATTTACATTTTCTAATACATTGTTTAATTTAGTATATCTTCTTATTTGAGATTTTACCCGGGCTATAAGTTCTAATGGATTAAAAGGCTTGGTTATATAGTCATCAGCCCCTGTTGTAAGTCCCATTATTTTATCCATATCTTCACTTTTAGCAGAAAGCATTATTATAGGCATGTTTTTATGTTCTCTTATTTTCATACACGCTTCCATACCATCCATATTAGGCATCATTACATCTAATATGATTAAATGTACTTGTTGACTTTTTAGTGTTTTTAAGGCCTCAGCCCCATCTGATGCCTTAATCACTTTATATCCTTCATTTTCTAAATATATTCCTATTAAATTTCTAATTTCTTTTTCGTCATCAACCACAAGAATAGTTTCTTTTTCCATATAAGTATCATCTCCACCTTAAGGCACATTCAAAAAAATAACTAGTTAGTCTGCTAGTCTATTTTGTGTCATACTGCGTCAGCAGAACCCTTTGATAGCACAACTATCAGCGGAACCAGTACAAAATATCCGTCGCATCTTTGACTTGTTATTTTCTTTCATATGCCTAAGATTAATTTTGGAGGGTGAGTATGCTAAAATTAAAACTAAAAGTATTATTAAATAGAATACTAATAAAAATTAAATTTTTTGTTAAGAGAGTTTATTCTATAGGAGGAAGTGATGTATTGCCACCTCCCATTAACAAGCAAGAGGAAGATGAATTCGTAGCAAAGATTGCGGCTGGAGATGAAAGCGTTGGATCTATTCTTATAGAACGTAATTTAAGGCTTGTAGTTTATATAGCAAGAAAATTTGAAAATACAGGTGTAAATGTAGAAGATTTAGTTTCAGTAGGAACTATAGGGCTTATTAAGGCGGTTAACACTTTTGATCCTGAGAAAAAAATAAAATTAGCTACATATGCGTCTAGATGCATTGAGAATGAGATACTCATGTATTTAAGGAGGAATAGTAAGATAAAAGCTGAAATATCTTTCTATGAACCTTTAAATATAGATTGGGATGGAAATGAATTGCTGTTATCAGATATCTTAGGTACAGATAATGATGTAGTTTATAATTTAATAGAAGATGAGGTAGATAAAGAATTACTTATGGTAGCAATGAAAAAGCTTAGTGATAGAGAAAAGGAGATTGTAAACTTAAGATTTGGATTAAATGGACAAAATGAAAAAACTCAAAAAGAAGTAGCTGATATGCTTGGTATATCACAATCGTACATTTCAAGACTAGAAAAAAGAATAATAAAGAGATTAAAGAAAGAAATAAATAAAATGTTATAAGGTTGTCTTTAGTATAAAATTTAGCTTCTTAGGAAACAATTAAAATGCGATATATTCTGAAGGGGCTGATGACTTTATGATAATTAATAAAGTTGAAATTTGTGGTGTGAATACTGCAAAACTACCGGTTTTAAAAGAAAAAGAAATGAAAGAATTACTATTAAGTATAAGAAATGGAGAGATAGAATGTAGAGAAAAATTTATAAAAGGTAACTTAAGGGTGATAATACGAGTAATACAGAGATATAATAATCGAGGCAAAAGTGTAGAGGAGTTATTTTAAGGAGGCTGTATAGATTTGATTAAAGCTATTGATAATTTTGACTTAAGTCAAAATGTCAAATTTTCTACTTATGCTGTGCCGATGATTATCGGAGAGATAAGAAGGTATTTAAGAGATAATAATTCTATACGGGTAAGTAGGTCGCTTAGAGATATTGCTTATAGAGCATTGCAGGTTAGAGATAAGCTTATAAGTGAAAACAATAAGGAACCTACCATATCACAAATAGCAAAAGAACTAAAAGTTCCAAGGGAGGAAGTGGTATTTGCATTAGATGCTATTCAAGATCCAGTATCTTT
>CAZKOJ010000101.1:0-15857 GCA_964554365.1 uncultured Clostridium sp.
ATGGTAACTTTTACAGATGATTAAGGATAAACTATTAAAATGTATAAGGGGATATAGATATATGAATTTTTATTTCGCACCTATGTAAGGGTTGACTGGGTACATTTATAGAAATGCCCATAATGCTTTTTTCAATAATATAGATAAATACTTTTCACCTTTTATTGTTGCAAATCAAAGTGAAAGTTTTAAAACTCGGGAATTAAATGATATTTTGCCTGAAAACAACCAAGGACTAGTTTTGATTCCACAATTACTAACCAATAATGCAAAAGATTTTTATAAAAACAAGCCTAATCTGAAAATCTTTAAGGAAGCTTTGATTTTAAGTAAAAATCCTGTTTGCTATAATGGTGACATTTTTACAATTAAAGATTACAAGGAGTTTTCGGCTGATTTCCCTAGTGTAGATACCTTAATGTTTGGCAGGGGATTATTAGCTAATCCTGGACTAATCAACGATATTACAAATAATATTAAACTTGAAAAAAATTACTAAAAGACTTTCATGATAAAATTTATGAAGATTATAAAAGAATACTCTTTGGAGATAGGAATGTCTTGTTTAAAATGAAAGAATTATGGTCTTATATGATTCCGGTGTTTTCTGATAATGCAAAATATGCAAAAAAATCAAGAAATCAGAAAGATTATACGATTATGATGAAGCTGTTTCAAGCTTATTCAGAGAACAGGATGTTTTAGAAAATTGAGCTGAAAGCGATGAAATTATATATTGGAATGGAATAAATGCACACCCCTATGGATTTTGAATTTAGGGGTGTGCATTTTTAGCGGAAAAAATATGTAGTATGTAGAATGAAAACATATGTGCAAGTTATAAAAAGATAATTTTAGCCTACTCATCATGATCACGACATAAGGAAGATTTCTTCATACTGTAGCGTGTACGCCTCCTTTTGTGGCTTAGAGTATAATTTTAGTAGGCAAAGATAGTAGTGATTACTACTTAAAAAAAATAAAAGGGAGATACAAAAAGTACCTCCCAAACACATAAAACATCCATTATAATATAAGTTATCAAGACTATACAAGAATGGGTGGTTATTATGTATGGCTTAAGTTTAAGTAATAATGAGATAAATTTCAATAGGTTAGAGAAAAAAATATATGAATATGCATGTGATGAAGCATGTAATCTTATAAAAGAGGTGCTTTCGCACCTAGACCGAAGGTTGATGGATGAAAGAGATAATAATGTTTATAGAAACAAAGGTCTAAGGCATACGTGTATGAAGACTATTATGGGAAATGTAGAGTTTAAGAGACGTATGTATGAATTTAAAACAGAGGATGGAAAAAAAGCTTATAAGTTTTTATTAGATGAATATTTACAAATGGATACAATAGGCCATATTTCAAGCACTTTAGTTGAAAAAATAATAGACAATGTAACTAACGTGTCTTATAGAAATACTTCAACTAATATCAAAGATTTAACGAATCAAGAAATCAGCCATACGGCAGTATGGAATGTAGTACAAAAACTAGGTTCTAAGATAGAAGAAAAAGAGGAAAGAAAAATACAATTAAATAAAAAAGGAACATTAAAAGGAGCAAGGGAAGTACCGGTTTTGTTCCAAGAGATGGATGGAACCTGGTTAAGTATCCAAGGAAAAGATAAACCTAAAAGAGGAAAGCCTAAGAAAAAAGAGCTTAAGCTCGGAATAACTTATGAGGGATGGAAGAAAAGAAACGGCAGCAAAGATGCGTATGTAGTTGAAAACAAGATAGCTTGTGCTAGTTTTAGTAATAATAAAGAATTTAAAGAATTAAGTAATGCTACTATTGCAGAAACTTACAATGCAGATGAAATAGAAACGAGAATTTTAAATGGAGATGGAGCACCTTGGATAAAAAAAAGCATAGAAGAAGAAGGCGTGCATTTTCAACTAGATCCATTTCATAAGAGTCAGGCTGTATTAAGGGCAATACAAGATAAAAAGGAAGCTCATAAATTAATAAAAATATTGAGTAAAGGAAAAGTAGAAGAAAGTTTGGAATATGTAACAAATTTAATGATTAAGTATACTGAAGATGAAAATAAATTTAAAAAGCTAGAAAAACTATATACATATCTTTTTGATAATAAAGTGGGATTAAGGCCATATCACTTAAGGGAAGAAATAACTATGCCAAAGCCTCCAGAGGGCTTGGAATACAGAAATTTAGGTACAATGGAGCATAATATCTGCGATATACTAGCTCAAAGAATGAAAGGAAGAAAAATGAGTTGGTCTATTAATGGTGCCAATAATTTAGCTAAAATATTAGCTGAAAAAGCAAGTAAAAGAATATATAACGTAATAAATGAAGTGTGTGCTGGATTTATTGCAGAAGATAAGCTAGAAACAATAACAGAGATGCTGACATTAACAGCAGCTGATGTTAATAAGAAAGTAAAGAAAGGTAAATATTATCCTATACAACAAGCAACTATACCATTTACAGGCTACGCCATGACTAATGGCAGAAAAGCCATACAAAGCTTTTTTAAGCAAAGAAATTTTAACTGAAGTTATGATGGATAAATTAAAAAATAAAATTGCCCACTAGAACTTGACACAAACGTCCTATTTGTGGAGCTATAAATGTTAAAAATAGTGTTCTTGAAAAGTTTTATAATAATTTAGAAAAGCTAGAGGAGGAGACTGGTTATACAAGGACTATTCCAGCAGCATTTGAAAGAGAATATGAAAATGTAAATAAAGAAATAGATATATTAAGCGAGCGTTTATCAGCTGTGCAAAAGAGAATCAAAATTCAGAGCGAAATGAAAAATGCATCTGAAAATGAGAAATATACATTGGATGGCATTTCTAGATTTTTGGGTAAGGTTCAATATGCCAGCGAAACATTTGATTTATTAGGGACTGATAGTACATTAATAGATGAAATTAATCGCTTGCAGAAAGACTTATATGAACTAAAAAAACAAGTAGATGAAAATGCAATTGAAAAAAAGATTGACACTGCTATTAGAACTATATCATCTAATACAATGAAATTAATTCCTTTACTGGATTCAGAAAGACCTAATGATCCGATAAAGATAGATTATAAAAACTTAACAGTAATAGTTTCATCTGATGATGGTCGAGATGATTATTTATGGGAAATTGGCAGTGGATCAAATTGGCTTGCATATCAATATTGCAGTAACATTAGCTTTTCAAATATTCTTTAGTAATATGGTAATGTCATCAGTTCCTAATTTTATTGTTTATGATCAGCCAAGCCAAGTATATTTTCCACAAAAATTAGTTGCTAAAGAAGATGATAAAGATATCGACCCTAAATTGGATGATGAAGATAGAATTGCTGTAGAAAAAATATTTAAAACTATGGCTTCAGCAATAACAATGGCGAATAAACCAATGCAAATTATTGTATTGGAGCATGCAGATGAAAGTGTATGGGGAAAAGTAAAAAATGTACATGAAGTATGCGAGTGGAGAGGCGAAAATCAGAAGCTAATACCAGAAGAATGGATTTGTTAATTTTATACACAAAAGTATGAAGAAGATATAGAGTATTGGCGCTAATTAAAGATAATATAAGAATTCTTACCACTTATTGTAAAATATCCAGACAAAAAATATATAAACAGAAGGATGGGTGGAGATGTTAAGGAAAAAGCCTAAGTTTACATTGCCGGATTTTGGTGATAAGCCAATTGGTGTTTGGATAATGGAACAAGAAAAAAAGGGATGCTAGGGCATTTTAAAGATAATAGTTTATTTTCTTTTGATGATTCTAAAGATAATGGAGTTTATTCTACAAGAGATTATTGGATAGTGGCAGGAATGGACCCCGTTCCAATATTTAAAGAATATTTAGGTGATGACAAGCAGAAGATAAAATCTATTGATGAATCACTCAAATATTTGGAGATAGTAATAGATATTATAACTAATAAAATGTTAAATCTAATAAAAACAACTAATACTGACTTGATGTTGAGAAAATTATTTGTTTTATTTGATGCTACATATGCATTCTATAGAAAAGATCGCCAAGCACGAGAAAATTTAGCTAAAAATAGTCATGGATTTGCATCCATAGTATATGAAGAAAATAGAAACATTACCATGACTATTTTAAATGGTATAAATGTGATGATTGAAAATTGTATTTTGTTTCAGCACGATTTAACGGAGTGTATAAACTCACAGTCTTTCGATGAATTGATTGATGTAGAAATTTTAGCAGATATTTATTTATATTCTTTAGCTTCGAATTATTATACACTACTGAATTTGAGTAAAAGAGCTAAGAATTACGAATATTGATTATGTATCAGAAGTCGAACCATATATCTATAAAATGGGTTGTAATAAAAACAGATTAGAAATACGACCAATTATAAAACTTGATAATGGAATGATTTATGTATCATATGCCGCGTTGGACAGGGCAATACAGTTATGGTTTTCATATATTATAAATGGTGGGAGGCCTTATACTGGAGTTGATCCGGGGAGTGGAGATGGGTTGATTGATGGTTGCAGTAAGAGAGAACAGGAATTAGGAGATATACTTGTTGACGTATTATATGAGATGTTAGAGAAACATTTCCCCAATGCTGTGTTTAAAGATAAAGATGTAACATATGATCGCATTTATGGAAAGAGAGAAAAGAATTACGGAGACTTAGATATTATCTATTTTATAGGAAATGAACTCTTTTTGATTGAGGCTAAATACTTTACTGATTCTTATACAGGCAATACAGCTATAGGAGACTATAATAAACTATTTGTTAGTAAAAAAAATTATTATAATCATTGCCGTAGCCGTTATGATTTAGTTAATAATGAGCCAGATGCAATGAAGAAATTTGTTGGTGTAACTGAAAATATATATGTTCATTATCTATTCATTTCATCTAAACCTTTGGAAGTAGGATTTCAAGATAAGGATAAAATGGTAACTTTCCTTAGTGCTGCGAATTTTGAACGATACCTTGAAGGTAAATTGGAAGCAGAAGATGGCAGTGTACTAAGACCGACACATAGAATTTAATTAATATGAAATTTAACCTATGTAGATATTATGATAAGTTAAATCATGGAGTATTAAACCCAATCGGAAAAGATTATATATCTTGGAGCTGATAAATTTGGTTTATAGCAAAAATGAAAATCAAGTGATGGTGTCTTTTTCTTTGGAATATTTAAATCAGCAACAAAGATAGTACAAATGTAGTAGTTTGATTTGGCATTGGATAAAAATGGAAAGGACGGGAAAATAATTTTGTATATTCTTTTTCTTCAAGCAAATAATTTAGAAATAGCTTATTTGTAAAATAATGTGGGATTTATTTTACAAATTTTTTAGAACTAACAATATCATATTGTGTATTACACCAAAAGTTGGAAACAATATACATGGTAATAAAAATATAAGGCAATGCTGAGGAACAATCCGAGCGATTATTGGTGATATATACAGAAACGGATGGAATAAAATCTATCCGTTTTTTTTGTACGTTTCAGATTGTAAAAATATTTTCTAGGTATTGCAATGCAGGAAATAAAGTATTAAAATATACTTAACTCGGTTATATATTTACTGGGTTATTCAAATGATAAAATATTCTTGAGAGGTGATTTTATGTATAAGGAAAATATTGAAAAATATATAAATGTAGTTGGTACTAGAGAAAAAAATCTAAAGAATGTGAATGTGAATATTCCTAAAAAAAAGATAACTATTTTTACTGGGGTCTCAGGATCAGGAAAATCGTCCTTGGTATTTGATACTATAGCTGCAGAATCTCAAAGACAATTAAATGAAACTTACTCTAGTTTTATTAGGCATCGGTTACCTCATTATGGAGAGCCAAATGTGGATGCTATAGAGAATTTATCTGTAGCAATTATTATCGATCAAAAGCGAATTGGAGGAAATGCAAGGTCAACGGTTGGAACGATTACAGATATATATTCATTGTTAAGACTGCTATTTTCTCGTATAGGAAAACCATTTGTTGGTTATTCTGATGTTTTTTCATTTAATAATATTAAAGGAATGTGCCCTAAGTGTGAAGGACTTGGAAAAGTTGATATGATAAGTATTGATAAATTATTAGATAGAAATAAATCTCTTAATGAAGGAGCAATTTTATTTCCAACTTTTGAACCAGGAGGGTGGAGATTAAAAAGATATATACATTCAGGCTTTTTTGATAATGATAAGAAGATAAAAGATTTTACAGAAGAAGAAATGGATTTACTTTTATACAAGTCAGATATTAAAGTTACTACTTCTGATCCTAATTGGCCTAAGACTTCACTTTATGAAGGTCTTATTCCTAGAATAGAGAGAAGTTTTTTAAAAAAGGAGGAAGGCGAGGCTATTAAATATAAAAAAGAAATAGCTAAAATTGTTGGTAGAGAAGCATGTCCTATTTGTAAAGGAGCACGATTGAATAAAGATGTGTTGCAGTGCAAAATAAATAATAAAAGTATAGTAGACTGTGCCCAAATGCAAATCACAGATTTATTAAAGTTTGTTTGTACTATTTCTGAATCTAAAGCATTAACTATAGTTAGTGCAATTGAAAATCGTTTAGAACATTTAGTTTCCATTGGTTTAGGTTATTTGAGCTTGAGCAGGGAAACTTCGACACTTTCTGGAGGAGAATCTCAGAGAATAAAAATGGTTCGGCAATTAGGTAGCAGTTTAACAGATCTCACTTATATTTTTGATGAACCTAGTATAGGTTTGCATCCACATGATATAGATAAGATTAATATGCTTTTAAAACTTTTACGTGATAAAGGAAATACAGTATTAATTGTTGAACACGATCCTGATATTATAAGAATTGCAGATCACGTTGTTGATATGGGACCAAAAGCAGGCATAAATGGTGGCAAAATAATGTATCAAGGTACGTTAGAAGGACTATTACAGTCAGATACGCTTACAGGAAAATACATATGCAGAAAGCCGCAGCTTAAAAAGAAAGTTAGAACCTCTAATGAATGGTTATTTTTAAAAAATGCAAATCTACATAATCTTAAAAATGTAAGTGTGAATATACCTAGAGGAATCATGACGGTTGTGACTGGAGTTGCAGGATCAGGAAAAAGTACACTAATTAATCGGGTATTACCTAAGTTTTATCCCAATACTATTTTTATAAACCAGAAACCAATACAAACTTCAAAACGATCTAATATTGCAACTTTTACAGGAATATTTGATAAGATAAGGGAGCTGTTTTCAAAGGCAAATCATGTTAAGCCTTCTTTATTTAGCTTTAATTCAGAGGGAGCTTGCCCAAATTGCAGGGGATTAGGAGTAACTTATACAGATTTAGCTTTTATGGATACAGTAATTACCACATGTGAAGTGTGTCAGGGGCATCGTTTTAAAGATGAAATTTTAACCTATAAGCTTGGAAGCAAAAATATAAGTGAGGTTTTAAATATGACGATTGAAGAAGCTTTAAAATTTTTTAATCAAAAAGAAATATGTGATATACTAAAAAAGTTAGTAGATGTGGGAATTACATATATTACACTTGGGCAACCTTTAAATACTCTATCTGGTGGTGAATTGCAAAGGGTAAAGCTTGCTTCAGAACTTGAAAGTTATGGAAATATGTATGTTTTGGATGAACCTACAACAGGACTTCATATGTCAGATATATCACAGCTTATAAAAATTTTGAATCGTCTTGTTGATAATGGCAGTACTGTAATTGTCATAGAGCATAATTTGGATGTTATAAGTCAAGGAGACTGGATTATTGATTTAGGACCTTTTGCAGGTCAAAATGGTGGTGAAATTATGTTTGAAGGAGTGCCTATAGATTTAATAAACAGTAAAACATCTATAACAGGAAAATATTTAAAGAAATATATACGATAAGGAGAAAATGCTTATGCCTAGAAAAAAGCTGGAAGAATATTATGTTCCTTTTCAATGTATGATTATAAGTAACATTAATAGCTTTAATATTGATGGAGTGACAACAGCACAATATAATGTACTAGATATTTTAGATAAGCAAGGTTCTAAGACTACAAAAGAACTAGCAGAAATTCGTGGGATTTCTCAAGCCGGAATGTCTAAGCTAACAAAAAGGTTATTAGAAAAAGAATACATTACTCAAGAGCGTCGGGAAACTGACCGAAGAAATTATGACATTCTAATTACTCAAACCGGTAAGGATTTTCTAGTTAGATCAGAAAAGTTTAGAAATAAAATTATGAATTTAATTGAAAATACTCTTACAGAAGAAGAGTTGGATTGCTTTGTAAAACTATGTAAGAAAGTTACTGATTCATATGTAGAAAAATAGACTAGTAGGGTAAGTATAAAGATTAAGCAGAATAGTAATATTTATTATTTTATAGAAGAATGCTTTTTTACCATTTCTACAACTTTGTAATCCTATTAAAAAATATGCTCAATATTATTCCAATAACAACTTTTGTTTGTAAGTGAAGCATACCTTAGAAAATTAGAAAAATAAAAGATATGGAATACGATATTGATTTTATTGAAAGAGATAACCGTTGATACGGATTATTAAATCTGAATTTTGAAAACATATGAGGGTTTCAGAAAATTAGTTTCCGTAATTATTAATTCTTTGCTGTTAAAATTATCTCTTCGACTTAATATTTGGCTATATTTAGTATTTTTTGAATAGAAATATTTACTAGTTACTAAATCATAAAATACTTGCAGGTTCAGATGTTGACCTTTATTTTCAATGTCTGTTAAATAACGAGGATCAATACAAATGATATTACCAACCTGCTTACGTGTCAGATCTTTTTATTCAGGTTTCCCTTACAGCAAATCCAATGATGCAAAATTATATTTTTTTCTCGAAATTTGGAAGGCACAACCAATGTAAATTTTATAAACGGCGGCTAATAGGAGGTAGTTGCTATTAAAATATATAATTGTCTAATAAAATTATACTTTGGGTTCATTAATAAAAAATTCATTATACAGCAATAAATAAAAAATATTATAAATTTCAATTTTTGCAACATATTGAAAACATAATTAAATCAAAAGCACATAAACAGATTAAACAGTCTGATTATGTGCTTTTTTGGACTTTAAAAATTTTATTGAAAAAATTCTTAAAAGAATGCAACAAAAGTCACCTCTTTTGGAAGTTACGTTGCGGAAAGGGGAAAGAGGGAATTCCTCAACCACTTCGTGACGGAAAGGGGGTGAACTTATGCAATCATCTTCTTTTGAAAAGGCAATTGAAGCTCAATTTGATTGCCTTATAAAGAAAGTCATTAAGTATGAGAGAAGTAAGTATTATAGAGATATTTCTAGACATTTAAGAAATGAAATTTCATTCTCTGACCTATTGGAAGTAGAATTGAAGGACTTTTATAACATAGACAAATATCCTATTGAGTATACAGCATTTAATGTTCTTGGAATGGAAGTACAAATAATGGATGATCAGTTAAGCAAAGTTCTAAAAGTGCTACTAGAGAAGAAAAGAAATATTATCTTGCTGTCATACTTTATGGATATGTCAGATTTAGAAATTGGAAAACTTATGAATCTTGTACGTAGCACAATTTATCAACATAGGACAAGCACACTAAAAGAAATAAAAAAAATGTACAAGGAGGAATCAGAATATGAAAAAGAATAAAAATCTATCATTTGATATTATTGTAGTTGCTACGGATGGAGATAAGGAAGCAATTAAAAAAGTTTTGAACTTTTATGATGGTTATATATCAAAATTAAGCTTACGTAAAATGTATGATGATTATGGAAATGTTTACATGATTGTTGATAGTGAATTAAAGGGTAGAATACAAACTGCTGTAATGAATATGATTTTGAATTTTGAGATTACTGTAGTTTAGAAATTTAATGTGAAGTATATATTTTGTCCTCTTTCCAAAATGCTTTTTTCAATAATATAGATAAATACTTTTCAACTTTTATTGTTGCAAATCAAAGTGAAAGTTTTAAAACTCGGGAATTAAATGATATTTTGCCTGAAAACAACCAAGGACTAGTTTTGATTCCACAATTACTAACCAATAATGCAAAAGATTTTATTCATACTTCAAAGAAAATAAAGCAATTGGGATATAATGAGATCAATTTAAATTTAGGATGTCCTTCTGGAACTTTGGGAATTTACTTCATTGGCGGAAATGTATACTCATCAATTATGAGAAGTGAAATACTTAGTTCAAGAAGTTCTAAGAAAATAGAAAAAGATACAAGTTCCTATGAGTTTAGTGTAAAAGGAGTTATTGTTTCAAATATTATAAGAGATATTAAGATAATAGTTAGAACACCATCACTTCTTATGAAGTGTATTGGTGGAAGTGTTCTATATAGTGCGATTCTTTTAATTATGATATTGCCATTTAGAAGAACAGTTAGAGTTCTTTTTGATAGTGGATCTCTTAACAGTATTATGGTCATTATGTGGATTTTATTATCAACAGCTGTTAACTTTACATCAATAACATCATTTATTGGTTCTTTTATTAACTTAAGAAAGATAAAATTTAATATGGAGTAATAGAACTTACAAAAACGTGCAGAAAGCCCACTCCTCTAGGTATGGGTATCACAAACAATCTCAAGTAAAATCAAACAAGAGTTTCCTTATCATCGTTTATTCCCATTAATAAATAATCTTTACTTTTTCTTTACTTTTACTATATAAAACATTAATGTTTATCCTTTACAATAGTAATTGAGCTTAAAAAATATAGGTGTAGTCATACTATCCTGGGATGGATTATGGAGTTTAAATCAAAATGGTAAATAGAAAGGAAACACGTTTATGTTTAGTAAACCTAAGAAAAAGAAAGTTTTAATTACAATTTTTACAATATCTGTAGTGATTATTTTAGCCTTATTTTTTCTTCCACTAGAAACTTATATAAGTTCTTCTGTTAAAGGCAATAGTGGAATATCAAGAAAGCCTGAAGCTGCAAATTATGATAAAGGTAAATTAAAAAAGACACCTTCATATAATAAAGATTCTATGAAAATGTTTCAAGTAGATTTAAGAAGCGCGGATCTTTCAGACTTAAATGTATCAGATAAAATAAATGATCTTATGTATTCTGATTTTGATAGTAAAACAAAGTGGCCTAAATCACTACCTAAGGGATTTAATCCTGAACTTATTATGAATTATGGAAAGAATCCAGGCTTGAATATAAGAAAGATGCATGAAAAAGGTATTACTGGTAAAGGAGTAAATGTAGCTGTTATTGACCAAACGCTTTTAACTGATCATGAAGAATATAAAGATAGATTAAAGTTTTATGAAGAAATTCATACTCAAAAAAATGGAGGAGCATCTATGCATGCAACAGCCACTAGCTCTATAGCAGTAGGTAAAAATGTAGGTGTTGCACCAGAAGCAGATTTGTACTATATTGCAGAGTTTTATGGAAAGACAACCCCATTAAGTCTTATTAAAATGCAATGGGATTTTAGATATTTAGCAAGGTCTGTTGATAGAATTGTTGAAATAAATAAAACTCTACCTAAAGATAAAAAAATAAGAGTAATATCTATGTCTATAGGTTGGGAACCAGAGCTAAAAGGCTTTAAAGAAATGGATGAAGCAGTAAAAAGAGCTAAAAATGATGGCATATTAATAGTATCTTCTTCTTTAGATAGATATTATAATATAAATTTAAGAGGACTTGAAAGAGATTTCCTTGCTGACCCAGATAACATTAATAGTTATAACCTAGGAGCAGGGTGGCTAAGTATGTTATACAAGGACCCTAAATCTTCTGAAAAAAATATAAATAATACTATTATTGTGCCTATGGACAGCAGATGTGTTGCAAGTCCTACTGGAAACTCAGATTATGTTTTCTATAGAAATGGAGGTTTAAGTTGGGCCGCTCCTTATGTAGCTGGGTTATATGCATTGGCATGTCAGGTAAAACCAGATATTACTCCAGAGCTTTTCTTTAAGGAAGTTATAGCTTCCGGGGATGTAATTAGCAAAGATAAAAATGGTAAAGTATATAAATATGGTACTGTTATAAATCCTGAAAAGTTAATAGACAAGCTTCGAAAATAAAAAAACGTTATAGCGATAGTTTATTACAACTATCGCTATTTACATTGAAGAAAGTTTAATGATTTAATTTACTTAAATTTAGAAAAAATTTTATCAAAGCATGGCGATAGATTGGATTTCGTTCAACTGCAAGTTGGGCACTACGCTACGCAGCTAGTCAAAATGGAGTATTTCGTGTATTAAGTGGAATGAACACTATGGAACAAGTAGAGGATAATACTTCTTTTATGGCTGATTTTATGCCTTTGAATGAAGAATAAAAGGCTATTAACCATGGAAAAGCTACTGAATGTATTGGATGTAAACAGTGTGAAGGTGCCTGTCCACAACATCTGCCAATTACTACGTATTTGAAGGATGTGGTAGAAAAGTTTGAAAAGAACAGTATTGTCCCTACTAGAAAATAATTACTGTTGAATCAAAGGGATAAACTAAAAAGAGAAGTGGAGGGTGTATATCTAAAAATTGAAAAGAAACTATTGACTTGGAGTTTACTCTAGGTGGTATAGTTTAGATAGAACAAAGAAACATTCATAAGTAAAAATTTGGAGGAAAAAATAATGAAACAGAAAAAATTAGGATTTGGATTTATGCGGTTACCAATCACCAATAAGGAAGATCAGTCTAGTATCAATTTTGAACAATTGAACCAGATGGTGGATACTTTTTTAGAAAGAGGATTTACTTATTTTGATACAGCTTACATGTACCATAATTTTGTAAGTGAAATTGCTTTGCGAGAAGCATTAGTAAAACGTCATACTAGAGATTCATTTACAGTTGCAACAAAAATGCCGACCATGTTTTTAAAAACGCGGTCAGACTTGGATAAAATCTTCAATGAGCAGTTAGAAAAGGTTGGGGTAGATTATTTTGATTATTATCTGCTTCACAATTTGGGTGTATCTCATTATGAAATTGCAAAAAAATTAGATGCATTTTCATTTATCCAAAAAAAGAAAGAAGAAGGAAAAATCAAAAAGATTGGTTTCTCTTTTCATGATACAGCCGACTTGTTAGATGAAATTTTAACTGCCCATCCGGAAGTGGATTTTGTTCAATTACAAATTAATTATATTGATTGGGAGAACGAAAGTATTCAATCTAAAAAATGTTACGAAGTAGCAAAGAAACATAATAAGCCGGTTATTGTTATGGAGCCGATTAAAGGCGGAACATTAGCAAAAGTACCTGAGAAGGTAGAAAAGTTATTTAAAGAATATCATCCGGATATGTCCGTACCATCCTGGGCAATTCGATTTGCAACAAGTCATGATAACGTAATGATGGTATTGAGCGGAATGTCTTCTATGGAACAGTTATTGGATAATACGGTATATATGCAGGAGTTTAAACCTTTTGTTTCGGAAGAACACGATATTGTAAACAAAGCAGTTAAAATTATTAATGAATCCATTGTAATACCTTGCACCGCATGTCAGTATTGTGTGGATGGATGTCCAAAGAAGATTGCAATACCAAAATACTTTGCACTATATAATGCAGAGAAACAGGCATTAAATCAGGGATTTTCAACGCACGGCGTATATTATGCCAATTATACCAAAACATATGGTAAGGCATCTGATTGTATTGAATGTAAAAAATGTGAGGCAAGTTGCCCACAACATATTGAGATTACAAAATACTTGAAAGAGGTAGCAAATACATTTGAAAATAAGTAGTAGTTACGAAAGAAAATGAACTAAAAAGGACGGATGATTAGTATTTCTGCATCCCAAATCTTTGATTTGGTGATAGTCGCTTTCACTGTGTGTGATGGGAGTGTTACGGATGGCAGCCGTCGGATAAAGAAAGTACTTTTAAAAACAGAAATTATGAAGACATTGATCCCAAACGTGATAAGTTATACCAGACTTGTCAAAGTGAGGGCGTTGCTTTAACTGTTATGAAAGGATATGCTGCTGGAGTGTTACTAAGTGAAAAAGAATCTCCTTTTGAAAAGGCACTGACCCCAGTACAATGCTTACATTACTGTTTAACCAGACCGGCAGTTGTTTCCGTAATGGCTGGAGTATCTAATAGGAATCAAATACTTGCAGCAACAGCCTATTCTACTTCCAGTAATAAAGAAAAAGATTATAGTGAAGTTCTTGCAAATGCTCCAAGAAGTTCATTTAGCGGACATTGTATGTATTGTGGACATTGTGCCCCATGTTCGAAAAAGATAGATATTGCATCAGTAAATAAATATTTAGATTTAGCACTAAAGCTATTCACATTCCATCACATACAACTTCCCATTTCTAGCCTTTGTAAATCTATGGCCTTTAAAGCCTCTTTTTCTAAGTATTTTTTGTATTTCATATAATGCACCAGCATGACTTACAATGAGGATATTTTTATATTTTTGTTCTAATATTTCATCAATAATTTCATTAATTCTCTTTAAAGTTTTTGTTCTCCCCTCAGGCTGTGAGATGTGATCTCTAAACCAAGCAATTCTATTTATCAAAGTCCAAAAATAATATGGCAGTGGAAGCTTAGTATTTATCCTTGCTGCAAAGGATATCTCTACTAATCTATTAGTTATTATTATGTCCCCATGATATATGGTTTTTGCCGTAGTAATAGCTCTTTGCATACTGCTGCAGTAGCACTTATCCCAGTTTTTATCCACAACTAATTCATTAGGTATAACTACTGTTTCCTCATATTTACGCATGTACTTATTATACTTCTCTGATGTCATAAAAGAGTTTCTTTTCAAATCTACTTTAAAGTGTCTTACAAGTCCTATTTTCATATTTATTCCCCATTCTATATGATAATTTATACATTTTATATAATTTGCATAATTAAAAATACTATTCATACTTACTGATTTAAATGTTATAATTTTATTGTAAAAATAGAAATGCATATGTTAAGAATGTAGTTTTTTCATATAAAGTAAAGTGTAAAATTACTAAAGAAAATAAAATTAATAAGTGCATAATAAACTAATAGAAGAAGACACTAAAAAGAGCCTCATTTCAATGAAAAATAGAGGAGAAAAGTTATGAATATAGTTTCTTTAAATTTTGTTGGTGAAACATTATAATGCCTTTTAAATAACCGGCTAAAATAATTTATACTATCAAATCCACATCTTAACGCTATTTCAGTTATATTCAGATCGCCTTTATTCAAATAGTCAACAGCCTTTTCAAGTCTTATTCCATTAATATAATCTGTAGTTGTCTTACCTGTCATTTGCTTAAAAATTCTGCAAAAATGATAGGTACTGATATGCACAATATTTGAAAGATCCGAAGTAGCTATTTTGTTAGAGTAATTGCTGTCTATATATTTAAAAATTAGATCAAAACGTTTCAAATTATTTACTTTTGAAATAAGTTCTTTTCTAGTTAGAAATTTACTAATGTATTTTCTTAATAGAAGGACGATTAATTGGTAAATGAAAGATTTTACAGCAAGTTCGTACCCGATTTTCTTCGAAAAATATTCTTGTATTGTTATGGTGACACAGTCCAATATCTGTTTGTCATTTTCAATTAAATTTTGAAAAGATATTTGATTTTGTGACAGTGGTGAAAGGAATTTTGTCTGGCATAAATCAACTTGATTACTGAACAGGAATGAAGAATCGATACGAATTGTATAAAACTTCAGATCGTCACTTAAACTTTCAAGGTAATGTAGTTCATTACTGTTAATGACTACAATACTGTCAGTTGTAACATAGTAACGTTTTTTATTACATTCAACTAAAGCCTTACCTTCAGTAAAAAAA
>CAZKOJ010000102.1:0-15769 GCA_964554365.1 uncultured Clostridium sp.
ATCTAAGCTTTCTTTACAGAGCTTACAGGATCCACTAAAAGCTCCATATACGTCATCTTCTCTTTCACCTTGAAGATCATCTACACCTGCTCTCATACTTATACTTACTCTTGGTCCAAAGGCAGGACATCTTAACACACACATGGAGCATCCATTCCCATACCTTAAACAATTCCCCATAGGACCTGTAGACCCTGTTGCTTCAATAAATACATCTCCTTCTATATAGCTACCATCAGCCAAATATAGTCCTTTGATTTTATCTCCAGACTTTTCTACATCAACTATTCTGCATATCATATTTAATTCTATATTCATATCTTTTAAGTAATTTCTTACTGCTGGTTCAATTTTATTTACATCATAAAGCCAGGCATGTTTATGTCCTGGAAAGTCTATATCCTTATGTCTTGTGTTGCTATCAGTTATATTTATTAAATCCCCTGCACCTAATGCTATAAGTTCTTCTGATGCAGTATATCTTCCATTATTTCTCATTATACCACCTACATTTCCTAGTCCTAAAAGCATATCTGTCTTTTCATAAAGAGCTACCTGAGCCCCTGCCTTCTTAGCACTTATTGCTGCTGCACATCCAGCCCATCCCCCACCAATTATAACTACCTTCATTCAAAATCCTCCTTATATTAAGTTCTCACACAAAACTTTACTACTCATACTTACATATTTTTCCTAATTCATAATAAACTTTCTCATTCATTATGAATTATTAAATAAGCCTTTTATCCTTAAATAAATGTTTAGGATCTATCTGTACCTTGCACAACTTTTTAACTATATGATTTTTATATCTAGATGTGCAGGCTCCACATACGCCTTCTCCACAGCACATCTTTGAATTATTACAACAAGAAACGTTAATAGCTTCCCCTATGAACTCCATTATTTTATAAATTAATATATCCGGTCCATCACAATGAACAACATTTAGATTTTGAATTTTTAAAATCTCATTTAACATATTCTTAAATTCTTGTGATAGCTCTCCATTTTCAAGCATTTTACATTCTAACATTTCAGAATTACACATTTCAAAATATTCTTTTCCAAAAATATTCTTAAAAGGGCTTTTATCAATTATTGATATAACCTTATTTCCATTTGAGTATAGTTTTTTCAACACAGGCACTGAAGGTGCTATTCCTATACCTCTTGCTATTACAAGAGAAACCCCTTCCCTAGCTTTATAAATATTTTTTAACCCTAATACACCGTTCCAAAATGGCCCTCTAATTAGCATTTTTTCATTTTCATTAAGTTTACATATACTTTTTGTTTTAATTCCTCTTTTTTCTATAGCTATTTTAAATATATTTTCTTCTGTGTCTGACTCCATAATAGAAATAGGCGCATCATAGTAATTTATAGACTCAGGATTTCTTATAAATATAAAACTACCTGCATACACAAGGTCATGCACTAAGCTGCGAGGAGCATTAATTGTAAAAATATACAAATCTTCCTCTACTTGTTCTTTCTTAATTATTGTACATAAGTAATTTTTTCTACCGGACTTAGCCCTGTTGTTATTTAACATATACTCTTGATATATACACACACCTTTCCAGTTTATACAATCACAAAACTTTTTTCCTGAAAGCTGTGAACATAAAACACAATCTCCTGTTTCAGCTAAATGACAGGGGCAATACATACTTCCAGCATCAATACAATCTTTTATTTCATAATCCAATTACATTACCTCCAAAAGCACTCTACTATTAGCTTATTTTACTTACTGCATTTTTGTTACTGAAAAATACTTTACCTCTTTAATTCATAAAACATAAATATTATAATAGTATTGATATATAATATTTATTATAATAGTATTGATATATAATATTTAACTTAGGAGGTTGTACATATGAGCTACGATTTAACTAATCCATACGAAATAGCAAGATATATAAAAGAAGCAAAAAAATCTACTCCTGTTAAGGTTTATCTTGATGGTGACATAGCAAGTTGTAACCTAGGAAACATAGAAAGTTACAATGGCTCTGAATTCCACGTACTTTTCGGAGAAGCAGACGAGGTTTCTAATTTTTTAGATGATAACAAAAGCAAAATAAAAAAATTCAGAGTGGAATATGATAGAAGAAATTCAGCAATTCCGCTTATAGACGTAACAAAAATAGAAGCTAGAATTGAACCTGGTGCTATTATAAGAGAGAAAGTTATAATAGGTAAAAATGCTGTTATAATGATGGGCGCTGTTATAAACATAGGCGCTGAAATTGGTGAAGGCACTATGGTAGATATGAACGCAGTTGTTGGTGCAAGAGGTAAACTTGGCAATAACGTTCACCTTGGAGCAGGTGCTGTAGTTGCTGGTGTTTTAGAACCACCTAGCAAATCTCCTTGTGAAATAAGCGATGATGTTTTAATAGGAGCTAATGCGGTTATTCTTGAAGGAGTTAAAATAGGTAAAGGCTCTGTTGTTGCTGCAGGTTCAGTTGTAGTTGAAGATGTTCCTGAAGGAGTAGTTGTTGCTGGTATTCCTGCAAAAATTATTAAAGTAGTGGATGATAAAACAAAAGATAAAACAAAAATACTAGAAGATTTAAGAAAATAATAATAATAATAATAAGCAAACTGCTTAGCAGTTTGCTTATTATCCTTTCTTATTATGATATTTGCTTATCCACCAAAACCTCGCTAATATCTTTTTCACTCTGCTCTTCTATTTCTTCACCGTCACTACCTTTTACCACTTTTTCCATCTTGGATATAGATACTTCATATGCAGTCTTCTTAATTATTTCTTCCTCTGATATTTTCTTTTGATATTCTCTACTTTGTAGTCTTCCCCAAACCCTTATATTATCGCCAACCTGTAAATCTTTGCAAAATCTGGAATTTCTTCCCCATGCGATGGTTGGTATGTAGTCTGATTTATTATAAGCTCTATTAACGGCAAGAAGTATATCTGAAATTTCTCTTCCAAAGGGAGTTGTCCTATACACTGGTTCTTTACAAATAAATCCATCTAAAAATATTTGGTTTGGGTTTTTGCTCCTTTCTTCGCAAACACACACATTTCTTGCGAAAACAGTTAATATCAATCTATTTGATCCATCCATAAACTTGTTGTAAGATCTTAGTTGTCCTTCTACGACCAATTGAGAGCCAATTCTAATATCCATGCCTCCTATAAGTCTTTCTGAAACAGTTACAAATAGGTCATCCTTAGCATCACTTAATCTAGGCACTTCTACATAAAAAGTATAAAATCCTTCCCCATACATTTCATGACTAAATTGCAATTCTGAAACTACTTCTCCTTCTAAATAGATTTTATTGTTTAGCATTGAATTGTCCATCATAACCCCTCTTTCCCTTCGTTTTCAAATTATCTTATCACCATATAATTATTCAGTTTCCCTATAAAATATACTCTTAATGTTTAATTAATTTAAAATTGTTATTTTTTTACACAAACTTTTTTTTCTTACAAATTTCCCTTCAATAAGGCTCATAGTAATAGCTACCATTAAAGCATATAATTGATCATCATTATTAAAGCCCATATTAATAGGTAATTCCTCTGGCTCAAGCATTCCTAACACATTATGGTTAACATCCCTTTGGAGACAATAAACAAAACTGTTTTCGTTTTCTATGCTTGATACTGTAACTGTATTTTTAATGCCCAAACCATACGTTATTATATTTCCATATACAGTGATATTAGTATTGGTATTTCCTATTAAATCCATATTCATAAAACAATAGCTGCTATTTAGTACTAAATTTCTGATATTATCGTTAAAATTGAATACTACATAATCATAATACTCTTCCTTTTTTATCATTAATTTTGTGAAAAGCTTAATTTCAACACCCAGTGTTTTAAGAGTCTTCAGTAAATACTCATCAAAATTTTTACTACCACCTATAATAGCTAAACTTTTCATTTTTTTACCTCCTATCACCATAACTATTTACAGTTATTTTAAACAGGAGCTAGATTTTTATTCTATTATCATTGTTTACCTAAAATTTCCCCCTTTTATTAATTATAACCATGTTTCCATTATAATACATATTTACCCTATGTTTCAATGCTCTTATTGTTTAAACTATATATTATTGTGATACCTGCTTTCCATCGTGATCTATATTATAGTTTTCTTTATAAATTAAATCTCCAACTTTAACAAATTCATAACCATCTTTTTTTAGTTTTTCAATAACTTTTGATAAATTATTAGGTGTATATTTTGCATTATTATGAAACAATATAATAGATCCTTCTTTTGTTTTATTTATAACCCTATCATATTCTAAATCTGCTCCCTGTTCTCTCCAATCTATACTGTCTACATCCCACTGAATACAGTAGTGACCTGTATCCTTTACTGTCTGTACTACTGAATCATTATAAGCTCCTTCTGGACATCTAAATAATTTTGTTCCTTCACCAATTAGACTTCTTATCTTAGCATCATTAATATCTATTTCTTGTATCATTTTGTCTCTTGAAATTTTAGTCATGTCGGGATGTTTATTAGAATGATTTCCTATTTCATGGCCTTTTTCATGGATAGCTTTAACCTTATCTGGATATTGATCTATCCATCCTCCCACTAAAAAAAATGTAGCCTTTACATTATATTTATCCAATATTTCTAAAATTTTATCTGTATTATCATTTCCCCAGCTAACATCAAAGCTTATTGCAACCTTTTTATCTTTTGTATCAACACAATATATTGGGAGTTTTTTATTTGAATTTATAAATGCACCTGTATATTTATGATTAGACAAAGTAGCTGTAACAATCCCAATAAGAAGCAAACTCAATGCAAAAAAAATCTTTTTTATTAATTTAGCTTTCAATTTTACCCTCCAAAATATTTTATTCTTATAAATTTATATAGTATTTTTTATAGATAAATATTACACAAATCTAATAAAAACATTAATATTTTTATGGATAAATTGTTAATCTTTTCTTTTAACCCCATAAAATAAACATTTATTTAGTACTCCAACCTATGAAAATCCACGCTAAAAGGCTTGTAAATATATCTTGGAAAACTCTTATAACAAGTAATACCTGTAAAAAAATAGTGATAAATAAAGCACTGAGTATTTTCAGTGCCTTATTTATTTTCATACATTTTATGTTATAATATAAACTATAGTTGATATGAAATTATTAATTTATTAGGAGGACAGACATGTTTGAAGATACTTTAGAATTAGCGGAAAATAAACTTCTATTACTTTATTTATTTAACAAAATTAAATTCCCTGTTTCTAATAATCAGATAACTCAAATTGTTTTAGAAAATAATTTTATAAATTATTTTACTCTACAGCAGTATTTAACAGAATTAGTTTCCTCTAATTTCTTAAAGTGTACAGATGAATCTGGTAATCATAGATTTGCTATTACCGAAAAAGGGAATAAAGTTTTATCTCTATTTGGAAACAGGATATCAGAAACTAAAATAGAAACTATAGACAACTATTTAGGTCAAAAAATAAATAATATAAAAAAAGAAGTAACTGTTACTGCTGACTATACTATAGAACACAAAAATAATTTTATTGTAAACTTAAAAGCTTTGGAAAATGATTCCATACTCATAGATATTAAAATTAATGTGGGATCTAACAAACAAGCTAGGGATTTGTGTCAAAAATGGAAGAACGATTCTTCTGAATTATATAATAAAATTATTCAACTACTTATATAGTTAACACCAGTCTAAATTAAAATCATACCTGTAGGTTCCCCTCCTATAGGTATATATTCTTTCTTTTCAGTTACTATATTCACTTTTATCAACAAATCATTGTAGTTATCTCCTACATAGATACTATCACCATACTTTATTATTCCTCTTGGCATACCTCCCACTATTATATTTTTATCTTCTCTATAATAGTTTATATCTACAATACTTACAGTTCCATCTCCTAAATTTGATACAAAGCAAAATCTTTCATTGCAAAACATATCTACCGGTGAATTCCCTGCTGGTATTCTATTAATAATTTTATGGTTTTTAAGGGACATTATAGCTATACTCCCTCTAAAATCGGAACCTATATTACTTTCACATATAATAACATATTGTCCATCTACACTAAATAATGCTTTAGTAGGATATGCACCCACTCTTATGTTTTTTATACTTTCATTACTAACACAGTCTATTAGAGTTATACTGTCATCCTCTATATTTGAAATTACTAGAAGCTTCTTTTCTTTATTTAAACATATACTATGAGGTAAATTGCCACATGGAATCTCTGCAACTATTTCATTTTTTTCTAAATCAAAAACTACTAAATTATTAAAATCACCACATATTATATAAGCATTATTTTGAAATACCGCTACATCATTACAATTTACACCTATATAATGATTGCTTTCTTGAATTCCTTCTTCTATATTTAAAATAGATATACTATTGCTGTAATTGTTAGCTATTATAATTTTATTATCTTTATGACATATTCCATGAGGACCAATTCTATTGTTTGTAGTACTATCTTTTAAACATATCCTATTTTCTTCTGTAAATTTATCTAAATTAACTTTAGAAACACAATCGGAAGAAGTATTACATACATACAGGTAATTCAAAATTATCACCTCCTCACAAATATAATATGAATATTTATGGAAATGGGGATAATTTTTTTTTACTATTTATATTGAGTAATGCTTAAATATTGTATATAATATTTTTGTCCCTTAAAAGAAAACATTTATAATAAAAGGTGGTGATATTTATGTACAACTATTCAACAAACGGGGTCTGTTCAACTGAAATAAACTTTAATATAGTAGATAGTAAAGTTTTCAATGTATCTTTCACTGGAGGATGTGAGGGTAACCTTAAAGGATTATCAACTCTTATAGAAGGTATGGAAGTGAAAGAGGCTATAAAAAAATTAAAGGGCATTACTTGTGGTGGAAAAAGTACTTCTTGTCCTGATCAGCTTGCTACTGCACTTGAAAAATCCTTATTAGAAAAATAAATATTACTCTATTTAAACTGGAGTGTACATAAAAAAATGTGGTTTTTCTATAATGAAAAACCACACTTTTCTATACTTTTTTATTTTAAGTTTTTTATAATTTTTCTCATGTCACCTATCATATACAAAGAACCTGATATTAACAAAAGATCCTCTTGTTCACAATATGACATAGCTGTTCTATATGCTTCTTCATAGCTTTCTTTAGATTCACATTTAATATTATATTTTTTTATAACTTTTTCAAGCTCATCTGCATTTTCAGCTCTACAACTATTAGGAGTTACAGCTATAACTCTTTCTGACATAGGAACTATAGTACTTACCATTTTTTCTACTTCTTTATCTGCAAGTATTCCAAGAATTAAAATCATCTTTCTATATTTAAAATATTGATTTATATTCTCTTTTAATTTGGTAATTCCTTCTATATTGTGTGCTCCATCTATTACTACTAAAGGTTTATTGTTAATAACCTCAAGTCTTCCAATCCATTTAACATTTTTCAAGCCATTTAATATGTGCTCTAATTTTATATTAAACCCTTGTTTTATAATCTGTTCTATAGCAAAAATTGCCACAGCACAATTTAGCATTTGATGCTTGCCTAAAAGTGATAACTCTAAATTATAGGTATTATTAGAGGTCTTTATTTTTAACTTTTGAACATACTTATCACTAAAGTTGTTTATTTTTTCACTTTCTATACATTCTATACAGTTTACTGGTACCTTTATTAAATTTGCCTCTTTTTCTCTGCATATTTTTTCTATTACTTCCTCTACTTCCTGTTGTTGAGGGTACATAATTACTGGTACCCCTCTTTTTATTATGCCAGCCTTTTCACAAGCAATTTCGCCTAAAGTATCTCCAAGTATATTCATATGATCATGGCTTATAGATACTAAGATGCTAGCTATTACCCCTCCATCACTCTCTTTAGAGTACGGTTCCATTACATTTGTAGAATCTAGTCTTCCCCCTAATCCTACTTCAATTACTGCAAGATCTACATTTTCTTTATAGAAATAATAAAACATAGCACAGGTTATTATTTCAAATTCTGTAGGATGATCATATCCTAAGCTTATAACCTTATTTACTGCTTTTGATACATGTGTAACTACTTCACTCAAATCTTCTTTGCAGATGTTATTTCCATTTATTTGAATTCTCTCCTCAAATTCTTCAAGATAAGGAGAAGTATACATTCCTACTTTCATACTTGACTCTATTAACATTTTTGTAATCATAGCTGTAGTAGAACCTTTTCCATTTGTACCAGCTATATGTATACTTTTTAACTTTTTATGTGGATTTCCCAAAAACTCTAATATTTTTTCTGTTCTATCTAATCCTAAGTTACTTCCAAATTTAGCTGTATTAGTTATATAATTCATAGTTTCTTCATAATTCATAACTGTCACATCCCCGCATTTTTGATTTATTTTAATGACTTTTAAAAATTATCCTATTTAATTTTACACTAGATAAAGGTAAAAAACAAATGGCGTTAATGATGGATTTCATCACTAACGCCGAATTAAATTTTATTTTAAACTATCTAATCTTACAATTACAGATTGAAGCATTTCTTTATATTTTTCACCCTTAGTTTTTTCTTCATCAACTACTTCTTGAGGAGCTTTTGCTACGAATTTTTCATTAGCAAGCTTTTTATTTACTCTGTCTATTTCTTTTTCTAATTTTTCTTTTTCTTTATTTAATCTTTCGAGTTCTTTTTCAAGATCTACTAAATCAAGCAGCGGCATAAATATTTCTGCTCCTCTTGTAACTACTGAAACCACATTCTCTGGAGTTTCTTCTTTAGTATTTAAGAACTCTACTCCACTCGCTGAAGCAAGTTTCTGGAAGTACGTTTCTCCACTCTTAAATGCCTCTAACGCATCACTTTCTGTTACATAAGCCATTACCTTAGCTTTTCTTGATGGCGGTACATTCATTTCAGTTCTTACATTTCTTAATGATTTAATAGCTTCGATTATATATTCCATATCCTTTTCAGCTTTTTCATTCTTAAGATTTTCTTCATATTCAGGCCATTTTGATATAACTATTGATTCATACTCAGTATAAAGATGAGTGTATATCTCTTCTGTTATAAATGGCATTATTGGGTGTAATAGTTGTAAGCTTGTAGTTAATACCTTATTTAGAACATTAAATGCAACACCCTTAGCTTCTTCATCTTCACCATACATTACTGGTTTTAATAGTTCTATATACCAATCACAGAACTCACCCCATATAAAGTCATAAACTTTCTGTGATGCTATTCCTAACTCAAACTTTTCTATGTTATCTGTCACTTCTTTTACTAAAGTATTTATTCTAGATAATATCCATTTATCTGCAGCAGTATATTTCTTGCAATCTTTATATTTATTCATTACTTCTTCATCTATATTCATAAGAACAAATCTTGAAGCATTCCATATTTTATTTGCAAAGTTTCTAGCTGCTTCAACTCTTTCTGGATAGTATCTTATATCATTTCCTGGGGCATTTCCTGTTATAAGTGTAAATCTTAAAGCATCTGCGCCATACTGCTCTATTACATCAAGTGGGTCTACACCATTTCCTAATGACTTAGACATTTTCTTTCCATTTGAATCCCTTACTATACCATGAATTAATACATTGTCAAACGGAATGTCATCCATACAATAAAGTCCTGAGAATACCATTCTTGCTACCCAGAAGAATATTATATCGTATCCTGTAACTAGTGTACTGTTTGGATAAAAGTATTTTAAATCTGGAGTCTTATCTGGCCAACCAAGCGTTGAGAAAGGCCATAAAGCTGAACTAAACCAAGTATCTAGTACGTCCTTATCCTGTTTTAATTTATCTGAACCACACTTAGTACATTTTGATGCTTCATCTGCAGTTACAATAACAGCACCACAGTCTTGACAATACCAAACAGGTATTCTGTGCCCCCACCATAACTGTCTTGAAATACACCAATCTTGAATATTTTCCATCCAGTTGAAGTAAGTCTTTTCAAATCTTTCAGGCACAAATTTAATTTTCTTACTTTTTACAATGTCTATAGCTGGTTTTGCTAAAGTGTCCATTTTTACGAACCACTGTTTTGAAACCATAGGTTCTATAGTGGTATTACATCTATCATGACATCCCACATTGTGAGCATGATCTTTTATTTTAACTAAGAAACCTTGACTTTTTAAATCTTCAACTATAAGCTTTCTAGCCTCATATCTATCTAAACCATCATATCTACTTCCTGGGAAATTCATATTTCCATTTTCATGCATAACTATAACTTCTGGTAGGTTATGTCTCTTACCTACTTGATAATCATTTGGATCATGAGCTGGAGTTATTTTAACTGCTCCTGTACCAAATTCCAAATCAACATAATCATCTGCTATTATTGGAATTTCTCTGTTAACAAGTGGAAGCATTAAAGTTTTTCCTACTAAATGAGCATATCTTTCATCTTTAGGGTTAACTGCAACTGCAGTATCTCCAAGCATTGTTTCTGGTCTTGTAGTTGCTATTTCTAGATACTCGTCACTTCCTACTACTGGGTATTTAACATGCCAAAAATGTCCTTCTTGTTCAGTGTACTCAATCTCTGCATCAGATATCGCAGTTTGACATTTTGGACACCAGTTTATTATTCTATTTCCTTGATAAATCAATCCATCATTGTATAGTTTAACAAAGAACTGTCTAACAGCTTTGTTTGCCTTTTCTTCCATAGTAAAACATTCTCTTGTAGAATCAACAGAACAACCCAACTGTTTTACTTGATCCATTATTCTTCCTCTATATTCATCAGCCCATTCCCAAACTTTACCTAAGAATGCTTCTCTTCCCATTTCTTTCTTCTTAAGGCCTTGCTTTAACAGCTCATTTTCAACCTTAACTTCTGTTGCTATACTTGCATGGTCTTGTCCTGGAAGCCATAAAGTACTGTACCCCTGCATCCTCTTTGTTCTTATAATTATATCTTGGATAGTATCATCTAGTGCATGACCTAAATGAAGTTTTCCTGTAATGTTTGGCGGAGGTAGTACTATTGTATAAGGTTTTTTATTCTCATCCACTTCTGGAGTAAAATACCCTTTTTTCTCCCAATTTTTATAAAGTTTGCTTTCAAATTCTTTTGGACTATAGGTTGTAGCCATTTCTCTTTTTTCTGACATCACGATTCCTCCTTAAGTTATTATATATTTTTGTATCTTGCCATTATATATTCATCAGCATACTGGCCATTTCTAATAGCAGCATACTTTCTAGTACCCTCAATTTCAAATTCAAAACTTTTGTAAAGATTTATAGCCTTTTTGTTATCTGTAAACACTCCTAACTCTATTCTTACAATCATAAGCCAGTTATCAGCTAAGTTAAGAATATTATCCATTAAGGTTTTACCTATTCCTTTTCCTTGATAACATTTATGAACCATAATTCCAATGGAAGCTGTGTGCCTTGTTCTTGGACTTTTACTTACATTAAGTCCTATAACCCCTACAACTTTTTTTGTATTATTATCATTTATTTCCGCTACAAGTAAATGATCAGACTCACTTAAACTATTTAGAAATGCTTCAGATTGTGAAACTCTTTCACTAATTATTCCTAGAATATTTTCTTTTACCCCATCCATTCTTCTTATTTCATTTATGTCTTTAGCATCCTTTAGTTCTACTGGTCTTACGGTAATCTCCACTTTAATGCCCCCTTTTTACAATCCCCATGAAAAACAAAAAGAGCCTTCGTCCCTTAAAAGGACGAAGACCCGCGTTACCACCTTTTTTCCTGCAAAAATACAGGCTCTTAATACAAATAACGGTTAAGAAAACCGTCTTTACTTACTAAAAATTCAGTAAAGAAGCTCAGAAGCTACCTTCAAAGTAATCCGTATAGAAAGCCTTTCAGCTAATAAGCTTTCCTCTCTTAATACCTCTTTAACTTTTACTCCTCTTCATCACAGCATCCAATTATATTTAACTTTACATATTATTATAACTTTATTTAATAAACTGTCAAGTGTGTTTGGAAAAATTATTTTATAGGTTCCCCTTGAAAATTTTCATACTCTGGTGGATTTTTAGTATTTTTTTTGTTTCCAGTTGGTCTATTCATATCATTTTTTTTATTTTCTCTATTGCCTATTTTATGTTTATTTGTTCCGTCCATCATTACACCCTCCTTCTTATAACATTATATTTTCCTCAACAAGGAGCTTTTATTCTAAATAAAATGTTGAAAAACAATTTAAACATTAATATGAATATTAATTTTGGCAAAACACCAATTACAGGAACCTATTATAATTGCAAATATATTTCTGTTTTAATGTAGGAGAAGAATTTTAAAAACTGAATATACTATTACTATTAGTATTAATATGGAGTGTATCAACATTGAATTATAGAAACAATATTGCTGACTTTAATGAACAATATTTCAGACCCTCACCTTTACCAGGATTAAACAACAGAGATTTTGATTTTCAGTTTTTTGAAAAATATTCAGATAAAAACCCGAATAAAATTCTTTTACCTAACTGGTTATTTGTTTCACCTAAGGACACTATAATAAACTATTTTAGCATATTAAGAGAGGCTTCCAATATATCACAGGGTGGCTGTGGTACAATTGGGAATGTAAAATATCCCTATCCCATTGCCTACAATTTTTTCACTTCTGAATACCAAAGTACTGTAGATTATAAAACCTATTTGGATTTTTTCAAGGATATAGGGCATATAAACTTGATAAAGCTTGATAATATAACTGATGGAAATGCTCCAGAAGGAACTTATACGTATTTCATTGAACTAGAAGCAATAGAGCCTTCTACTAACGGGAATACAAGTTTTTCATATTATTATGGATATGTATATGTTCAAAATCAAAATGGGAAATATAAAATTTCTAATATAGACTTGAGAGGGCAAGATTTTTTATGTGCACCTTATCATGGCTGGAAACATAATGCAGAATTATATGTGGATACAGTTTATGGAGATTGGTGCAACCTTATAAAAAAAAGACATCCAACCAAACAAAACGGTTATGTTAAAAATATTTATGTAGATGGTACCGATGGAAAAGAATATCTATTTCAATTCTTTCAGCTTACAAATGGCACTGATGTAGAAATTCATCAGTTTGTTAAAGATAACAGTAATCAATGGCAGCCTATAAAAATAGACCCCTATAAATGTTTGAAAAGGTGGAGATCTATGCCTCCTTGCCTTCCAATGAGATTTAACACTTTCATTCAGAACAATTAATTAATTAATTAATAGTACAAGTGTAACTTTTATCAAATAAAATTGTAAATAGAGCTATGTGCAACTAATTTTGTAATAAGTTTTAGAAAAAGAGTATTGGAATTAGATTAAAAGTATAATAGATAGTTTTTTCGCCTAAAATATAAAGTCTGACAGACTAATAATCTCTGTCAGACTTTTTCTTCTCAAATTACAATATAGATCACTTGTTTCACTTATATACCTGATGAACATTTACTTAATATTATATATTGAAAGACAAGCTATAGTAAGGTATATGATAAAATAATTCTTAGGAGATGTTATTTATGTTAAAGGAAAACAGTAATTATATCGTGAACAACAAAAATATTAAACCACAAGAGGTAGTTAGTATCCCGGTTTCTTTATTTAAATCAATGCAAGGAAAATACTTTGTAGGTCAAACAGAAACGTTATGGGTAGGCAATGGATTAAATGCCTGGGCTGGTTTAGTAAATCCACGTAATTCATATGTTAATTTATATGCAAATGTATTTACTATTTCAAATTTCTCCAATGACTATTTAACTGCTGAAATATGGCTCAATACTAATTTTCCTAAAAAAGGGAGCGTATCCCACAAAATTTCTCCAACCAATACTTCTTTAAATCCACTTCCAAAAAACAAGGTAGATATTCGATTTATAGAATCCACCACTATGGTTCCTAAAAACGGAGTTAATGTATATGAAAGAATAGTACCACCTAATACAACATTAGTAGGTGAAGAAGATGGAAAATTTATAGAGTCTCCAGGTGGAAACTATGTCGTAGTTATAAAATCATCAAGTTCAAAACTTGATAAGGTAATAGTTGCATTTGGCTGGTGGGAAAAATCAAGATGCTAAAAAAGGCGATATTATTAAATTGCTCAAAATATTCTAGATATGGAATGGCAGCGCTCATTTTAAAACAACGAGATGTAAAAATTCTTTAAGATAATTTTAATTAAAAACTAGATCCTCCATTGACAACTTGGGAAGTAATTGTCTTTTCCCAAGTTGACCCCTCAATAACATATCGAAATAGACTTCCACTGATGATTATTAGAAAAAAAGGCGTGAAACAGAACGGCATTTTACAAATAATATAATTAAAGTATTACAATATTAATAAGAATCCCCCTTATAGTTTCTTACTTTTCATTTTATATAAATTATAATATTAATACAAAACCACCATATACCATTTTTTTATAAAAACATTAACATAAATTCCTTACTAATCATATTATGAATTAATATACAAATAATCTTGGGGGATATGTATGAAAAAAAGTAAATTACCTATTTACTCTCTTGTTTTAAGTTTCATATTTATTGTTGCTCTCTTTGCTGGATGTGGCGAAACTAAGAAAGCTGAAACTAAACTTACAAAAGTAAAACTAAATGAAGTAGTTCGTTCTGTATTTTATGCTCCTATGTATGCAGCTATAAATCAAGGTATATTTAAAGAAGAAGGCATAGACATAGACCTTACTACTGGTCAAGGTGCTGACAAAACTATGCAGCAAGTATTGAGTAAGAGCTGCGATATAGGCTTCTGTGGACCAGAACAGATCATATACATTTACAATCAAAAAAGAGAAGATTATCCTGTATTGTTTGCACAATTAACTTCTACAGATGGATCCTTCCTAGTTGGTAGAACTGAAGAAAAAGATTTCAAATGGGAATCCTTAAAGGGTAAAACTATAATAGGTGGAAGGCCTGGTGGTGTTCCTGAAATGGCTCTTGAATATGCATTAAAAAATCATGGAATTCAACCTGGGAAAGATGTAACTCTTATAACTAATCTTGCATTTACAGCCACTGCTGGTGCTTTTAAAGCTGGAACTGGTGATTATGTGGCTTTATTTGAACCTACAGCTAGTATGCTTAATCAAGACAAATCAGGATATATCACAGCTTCTATAGGAAAATCTGCTGGTGTTATGCCTTACACCTGCTATTTTTCAACTAAATCATATATGCAGAACAATCCTCAAACTATAGAAAAGTTTACTCGTGCTATTTATAAAGGCGAGATATGGGTTCAAAAACACAGTGACGAGGAAGTTGCAAAATCAATAAAATCCTTTTTCCCTGGTTCAGATGAAAATGTATTAAAATCCGTTATAAAAAATTACAGGGATATAAATGCTTTTTCATCAACCCCTGTAATTAAAGATGAAAACTTAACTAGACTTATGGATATAATTCAATCTTACAATCCACAATTAATTCCTGAAAGACCACCTTTTGATAAGATAGTAAATAATAGCTTTGCAGAAAAAGCCATAAAATAAGCGTATTACAACGCAAGTGATACAGTAAATTTTAACTGTATTGCAGCTACTATATATGTAAAAATAAAAAGCATATTTAACGCAAAATTTAGAGTGGACAGAAGCTTAAATATATTGTGTAGAAAAACTTAGA
>CAZKOJ010000103.1:0-15754 GCA_964554365.1 uncultured Clostridium sp.
TAGCTACAGATGAAGTATTGAAGCAGGGAAAAGTTGCAGAAGCTTGTATGTGTTACACAGGAGATATTTTAGATACAAACAGAGATAAATATACATTGGAATATTATATAAAGCTAGCAAAAGAAATAGAAAAAACAGGTGCGCATATTTTAGGAATAAAAGATATGTCAGCACTTCTAAAACCGTATGCTGCACTTAAACTTATAAGAGCATTAAAGAATGAAATATCTATACCAATACATCTTCATACTCATGATACTACAGGAAATGGGGTAGCAACAGTACTTATGGCTGCACATGCTGGAGTTGATATTGTAGATACTGCTTTTAATAGTATGTCAGGACTTACAAGTCAGCCAGCATTAAACTCTGTAGTGGCAGCACTTAAAAATACAGAAAGAGATACAGGCATAAATTTAGATCATATACAGGAATTATCAGATTATTGGAGTGCTGTAAGGCCGGTATATAAACAGTTTGAATCAGGATTAAAAACTGGAACGGCAGAAATATACAAGTATGAAATACCAGGAGGACAATATTCTAACTTAAAGCCACAGGTTGAAAGTTTTGGACTTGGACATAGATTTGAGGAAATAAAAGAAATGTATAGAAAAGTAAATCATATGGTTGGAGATATAGTAAAGGTTACTCCTTCATCTAAAATGGTTGGTGACTTGGCTATATTTATGGTTAGAAACGATTTAACACCTGAAAATATGCAGGAAAAAGCTAGAAATATGACATTCCCTGATTCTTCAGTAGCATATTTTAAAGGAATGATGGGTCAGCCTATAGGCGGATTCCCTAAGGAACTACAAAAGCTAGTATTAAAGGGAGAAGAGCCTATTGTATGTAGGCCAGGCGAAATGCTTCCTTCAGAAGATTTTGAAAAAATAAATAATCATTTAAAAGAAAAGTTTAAAATGGAGCCAACAAATAAAGAGGTAATAAGTTACGCATTATATCCTGATGTATTTGAAAGTTATTTAAAATATGTAAAGGAGTATGGTGATTTAAGCCGTATGGGAAGCGATGTGTTTTTCCATGGATTGCGTGAAGGAGAAACTTGTGAAGTTGAAATAGCAGAAGGAAATACATTAATTGTTCAGCTTCTTGAAATAGGAAAACTTGATGCACAAGGTGATCGAACTATAGTGTTTGAAATTAATGGTAATAGAAGAGAAGTAAAGATTAAAGATAAAATAACTACTAATAGAATTGAAAGTTCTGAAGAAGTAGTAGCTATGGCAGACACTGATAATGAAAAAGAAATAGGAGCAAGTATTCCAGGAACTATATTAAAGGTACTAGTAAAAGAAGGTGAGGCAGTGAAAGAAGGTCAAAGTTTAGCTGTAATTGAAGCTATGAAAATGGAAACTAATATTATAGCATCAGTTTCCGGTATGGTAGATACTGTCCTTGCAAAAGAAGGCAAGCAGGTAAAAGCAGGAGAATTATTAATTAAGCTAAAATAATAGTATGAATTTAAAATAACTCTACCCGAAAGGGTGGGGTTATTTTCATTAACAATATAAATATTACTAAATTGTACACTTTGTAGTAAACTTTATATTAGGCATTTGAAAGAAAATAGACTAGCGTATTGACTAGTCATTTTCTTGAAGATGACTTATATTTAAAAAGTAAATTTTAATATTGTTGGAGGGAAAATAAATTGAATAAAAATGTAGGATTTATTGGATGTGGAAACATGGCTCAAGCTATAATTGGGGGAATAGTTAACTCAAAACTAGTTAATGGAGAGAATATAAAAGCTAGTAATACGTCAGCTGAAAAATTACATAAGGTTAAAAATAATTTTGAAATTTCAATTACAACAGATAATAAAGAGGTTGCTGAATTTGCAGATATACTTTTTTTAGCTATAAAACCTAATAAGTATGAAGACGTTATAAAAGAAATAGAGAAATATGTAAAAGATGATGTAATTATAGTTACTATAGCTGCTGGCATAAGCATTGAATTTGTAGAACAATGTTTTAAAAAGAAGATTAAAATTGTTAGGACTATGCCTAATACATCTGCACTTGTAGGAGAAAGTATGACAGCTATATGTAACAACAAGGCAGTGACATATGAAGAGCTAGAAAATATTTTAAATATATTTAATAGTTTAGGTAAAACTGAAATTATAGATGAAAATCTTATAAATGCTTTTATAGGTGTTAGTGGTTCATCTCCAGCTTATGTTTATATGTTTATAGAAGCTATGGCTGACGGGGCTGTGTTAAATGGTATACCTAGAGATAAGGCGTATAAATTGGCAGCTCAAGCTGTACTTGGAGCAGCAAAAATGGTACTTGAAACAGGAAAACATCCAGGCGAATTAAAAGATAATGTTTGTTCACCTGGAGGCACTACTATAGAGGCGGTATATAGCTTAGAAAAGAACAATCTTAGAGGTACTGTAATAGAAGCTATGGAAAAGTGCACTGAAAAAGCAATAAAAATGTCTAATTCTAAATAATATAAGCTGACTACATTAGGTAGTCAGCTTTTGGATATAATTGTTATATAACTATTAATTATATGATATAATAATTAACATTAGCTATGTATTATATTAGACATAATGCTATAAGACAAGGGGTGTGAGAAGTTATGGAAAATTTAGGATTAGTGCTTGAAGGCGGTGGAATGAGAGGAGTTTATACTTCTGGTGTTTTGGACTTTTTTATGGATAAGAAACTCTATTTTCCATATGTTATAGGAGTGTCTATGGGAGCTTGTAATGCAGCCTCATATGTTTCAAAACAAAGGGGAAGAAATAAAAAAATAAATATAAATTATGTTAATGACAAAAGATATTTGAGCTATAGAAGCTTGTTAAGGAAAAAAGAGCTGTTTGGTATGGATTTTATTTTTGAAGAACTTCCTAAAAGTCTGGAGATATTTGATTTTAAAACTTTTCATAAAGCTAAAGAAAAATTTATAATAGGAGTTACAGATTGTAAATCAGGTAAGCCTATGTACTTTGAGAAGAAGCAATGTAGTGACGATGTTTTGAAGATTATAAGAGCGTCTAGTAGTTTACCTATAATAAGTTCTATAGTTGAATATGAAGATTTTTGTTTATTGGATGGTGGAATAAGTGATCCCATACCAATAAAAAAATCTATAGAAGATGGGAATAAAAAAAATGTAATAATTTTAACAAGAAATAAGGGATATATAAAAAAACCGTTTAAATTAAAATTTTTATCAAAGATTATGTATCCACAATATAAAGGTTTAATAAATGCTTTAATTAATCGTTATAAAATATATAACGAAACGATAAACTATATAGATAAACTTGAAAAACAAGGAAAAGTTTTTGTAATTAGACCAGACGAAACTTTAGAGGTTAATAGGGTGGAGAGAGATAAAAATAAGCTAATTAATTTGTATGATCAAGGATATGAGGAAGCAAAAAAATGCTACTGTAAGTTAGAAAAATGGATGCTAAGTTAAGGCACATTCAAAAATAACTAGTCAGTCTGATAGTTTATTTTGTGTCATATGCCTAAATAGGAGTTTGAGAGGAGAATAAGAAGGTATGGAATTAGAATTAGGAAAAATTTATAATGGGTTTAAATTGTTAGAAAAAAGAGAAGTTAATGAAATTAATTCTACAGGTATTTTATTTAAACATGAAAAAAGTGGGGCTAGGTTGTTCTATTTAAAAAATCAGGATGATAATAAAGTTTTTTCTATAAGCTTTAGAACCCCTCCAGAGGATAGCACAGGGTTGCCACACATACTAGAACACTCAGTGCTATGTGGTTCAAGAAAGTTTCCATTAAAAGAACCTTTTGTAGAACTGATAAAGGGATCTATGAATACTTTCTTAAATGCGTTTACATTTCCTGATAAAACTATGTATCCTGTAGCTAGTAGAAACGATAAAGATTTTTTAAACTTAATGGATGTATATTTAGATGCAGTTTTTTATCCTAATATATACAAATATCCTGAAATTATGATGCAAGAAGGATGGCACTACGAATTAGATAGTAAGGAGTCAGAACTTACATATAAAGGTGTTGTATATAATGAAATGAAAGGTGCGTTTTCGTCACCTGAATCTATATTATTTCGTAAAATTTCTGAATCATTATTCCCCAATACACAGTATGGAGTAGAATCAGGCGGAGATCCAGATGTTATACCTAATTTAACACAGGAACAGTTTACTGCTTTTCACAAAAAATATTATCATCCATCTAATAGTTATATTTATTTATATGGAGATATGGATATTGTTGAAAAATTAAAATTTTTAGATGAACAATATCTTAAAGATTTTACTACAGAGGTAGCAAATTCAGAATTGTCCTTTCAAGAACCTTTTCACAAAATAAATGAAATGGTTATAAAATATCCTATATCAAGTAATGAAAAGGAAGAAGATAAAACCTTTTTAAGCATGAATTTTGCTATTGGAAAGGCTATAGATCCTGAAATATATCTTGCATTTGATATTTTAGAGCACTTACTTTTAGAGACACCTTCTTCCCCACTAAAAAAAGCGCTAATTGATGCTAATATAGGAAAAGATGTTTTTGGTTCTTTTGAAGGCGGTATGCTTCAGCCAGTATTCAGTATAGTTGTTAAAAATTCTAATGAAAAAGAAAAAGAAAAATTTAAAGCCATAGTTTCAGATACCTTAAAGAAACTCGCAAAAGAAGGTATTGATAAAAAGCTCATAGAAGCGTCTATAAATATAAAAGAATTTCAATTAAGAGAAGCGGACTATCAAGGGTATCCTAAGGGACTTATATATAGCATGAAGTCTATGGATAGTTGGTTATACGATGAAAATCCATGGTTACATTTAGCGTATGATAATACATTAAAAAAGATAAAATCAGCACTAACCACAAGATACTTTGAAGAGCTTATTGAGAAGTATATAATAAAAAACCTTCATGGATCTATTTTAATTGTAGAACCAGCTAAGGGATTTGCAGAAGAGAAAGAAGCTTTAATTAAGAAAAAGCTAAAAGAATATAAAGAAAAGCTTTCAGAGCAGCAGTTAGAAAAGCTAATTAAAGACACTGCAGCATTAAAAGAAAGGCAAGTAACTCCAGATACCTCAGAAAATTTAAAGAAAATACCTTTACTTTCTATAAAGGACATTGATTTAAAAGCTAAAAAACTTCCATTAATAGAAAAGGAAGAGCAAGGCGTTAAAATACTTCACCACCCTGTGTTTACTAATGGAATTTTATATGCAAATATGTACTTTACAACACAAGGTGTTAAAGAAGATTTAATACCATATATATCATTATTAAGTACCATACTAGGTAAAGTAAGTACTGAAAAATATAATTATGAAGACCTAGCAAAAGAAATCAATATCTATACAGGTGGCATAAGATATGCATCAGACGCTTACGCTGAAAAAGGGGATGCAGAGAAATTTTATCCTAAATTTGTGATAAAATCAAAAGTACTTGTAGGAAATATTACAAGATTGTTTAATTTGTTAGGAGAAATAATTGCACACACCAAATATGATGATTACAAACGTATAAAGGAAATAGTGCAGGAAACCAAGTCCCGTTTAGAAATGATAATATTTGAAAAAGGCCATGTTGTAGCGGCCAATCATTTATTCTCCTATTTCTCACCTATAGGTAAATATGATGACATAATAAGTGGCTTATCATTTTATAAGTTTATAGTAGATTTAGAGAAAAATTTTGAAAAGAACAGTAAAGAAATTGCAAAAAAATTACAAGAAACCGCTAATGTTATTTTTAATAAAACCAATTTAATGGTAAGTGTTATTGCTGAAGATAATGATTATGAATCTTTTAAAGAAAAATTTAATTTGATTTCCAGTGAATTGGGATCAAATGCAGTAGCACCTGTGGAATATAAGTTTAAGTTTTCACCTGAAAATGAAGGATTAATGACATCAGGAAAAGTTCAATATGTAGCTAAAGCCTATAATTTTATTAAACTTGGATACTCATATAGTGGAAGTATGCAGGTATTAAAAACTATAGCAAACTATGATTACTTATGGAATAAAATTCGTGTTCAGGGTGGAGCTTATGGAAGTTTTGCTGTATTCCAAAAAAATGGGAATATGTTTTTTACATCCTATAGAGACCCTAACTTGCATGAAACTTTAAAAGTTTATGATGAAGCAGGAGATTTCTTCAGAAACTTTAATGCAGATGATAGACAAATGACTAAATATATTATAGGTACAGTATCAGATTTAGATTTTCCTTTAACTCCATCTATGAAAGGTGAGCGTGCAGCTGAAAATTACATTAAGCATATTAACTATGAAGATATACAAAAAGAAAGAGAAGAAGCATTAAATACTACAATAGATAATATAAGAAAATTTGGAGATTTAATTTCTGAATCAATGAAACAAAATTATTTATGTGTATTAGGTAATGAAGAAAAAATAAAACAAAATAAATCAGTATTTAATAATGTTATAGATTTATTTGAATAAAAAAATCCACAATGTGAATATCTATTTATTTACGTTGTGGATTTTATTCTAGGTTATTTTATACTGAAGTATTTTGTGAGGCTTTAATTTGAGCTAAATCTTTTTTCCAAACTTTGAAACTCTCAAAAAGTATAATTACAAGAAGTATTAAAAGAAAACCAGATAGTACGGCTAATAATATTTTACCGTTTGGTATATAGTTACTAAATATGTTTATTACTGCAGCATCAATAGTTATTAGTGAAATAACTATCATAGGTATAGCTGTTATTAATGCGTACTTTGGTATACCCTTTTTAATTATTATAGTAGTACCTATAGCAAAGGCTATAGCGGCAAGCATTTGATTGGCTGTACCAAATAGAGGCCATATTGTAGATACATTACCTGTATATAATAAATATCCCCAAGTAAATGAGATTAAGAAACTAAATAACACTATATTAAACCATGAATTTTTATTTTCAAAAGGTTTGTAGAATCTTCCACATAAGTCTTGAAGCAAGTATCTTCCTATTCTAGTACCAGCATCTATTGTTGTTAGTATAAATAATGCTTCAAACATTATACAGAAATGATACCAATAGGACATTAGACCTTGGAATCCAGGGATTTTATAGAATACATAAGACATACCAACAGCAAGGGATACTGAACCACCAGGTCTTCCAGCTAACTGTTCACCACATAGCGCTGATAACATTGGAAGTTCATTAGGAACCATTCCTAACTTAGCAAATACAGCAGGTGCAGAATTTATAGCAAAATAATCTGCTGTAGGAAGACACGTTGCTGCTATTAATGCCATTAATGCTATAAAAGATTCTATAAGCATTGAACCAAAACCTATAGGAAGTATATCTTTTTCGTTTGCTATAAGTTTAGGTGTTGTTCCTGAACTTACTAATGCATGGAAACCAGATAGTGCTCCACAGGCTATTGTTATAAATAAGAATGGAAATACTTTACCAGGAATAATTGGTCCTCCACCATGTACAAAGTTAGTTATAGCTGGCATTTGAATAATAGGTCTAACGATTATTATTCCAACAACCAATAATCCAATAACACCTAATTTCATGTATGTGCTTAAGTAATCTCTTGGAAGCAATAACAACCAAACAGGTAATGCAGCTGCACAAAAACCGTATATAGCAAGGATAACAGACATTTGTTTAGCATTAAAAGTTAGGTATGGTGCTAGAGCAGTATGCTGAATATAAGGTCCTAGTATAACTCCAACCATTATAAGAGACATACCGATTACTGTAGCTTCTGCTATTTTTCCAGGTCTTATAAATTTCAAATATGCACCAATAAACATAGCTACTGGTATTGTAAAACCAACAGTAAAAGTACCCCAAGGGCTATTATAAAGTGAATTGACAACAGGAAGTCCGAGTCCTGCCATGCTTATTATTAATATAAATAATACCGCTATAGAGGTAATAAACCCCATTTTTGAGCCTAGATTTGTCCTTGCAATTTCTGCAATAGATTGTCCATCATGTCTAACAGATGCGAATAATATAACCATATCATGTACAGCACCTGCAAACACACCTCCGATTAAAATCCAAAGTGTACCTGGAAGATAACCAAATTGTGCTGCAAGAACAGGTCCTATAAGTGGTCCTGCACCAGCTATTGCTGCAAAATGGTGACCTAAAAGCACCCACTTATTAGTAGGAACATAGTCATGTCCATCTTCATGAACTTTTGATGGAACTTCTCTTGTTTCGTCTAAAACTAATACCTTTGCTGCTATAAATGCACCATATAGCCTATAAGCTATTACTAGTACAAGAGCAGCGATGATAACAAGTACGATAGAATTCATAAAAAATACCTCCTTGATATTGTAATCGTATACATTCGAATTATATTATAAGGGTTTATTTAAAAGAATGGATATTACTTAAGTGGAATAAAATTCAGGGTGAATAGCAAAAAATAAGGGGTGTTTAACAATACAAATACATAATTGTTTTAAAATGTAAATTAAACCTTAACCTTGAAATGATAAAATTATTTAAATATTTTTATTTTAGTATATAATATAATTTAAAGAAAATTGATTTTATTATTAAATTTCACATAAGTGTATTTATGTGTTAATTAAAATAGTATAAAATCATTTAGAGAGGAGTTAGATTGATATACGTACAATTATTAGAACGTATGGCGCTAATTGCTTTAGCAGCATATATATATAATCAATCTCACATTTTTAAAAACCTAATCAAAGATGAGTTAAAAATCACAGATAAAATTATTATGGTTATATTTTTCAGTGTGTTAGCAATAATAGGCACATATACAGGAGTAGATCTAGAGCCTTATGCAATAGCAAATACGAGGTCCATAGGGGTTATAGTTGCAGGATATGTGGGGGGACCTGTAGTTGGAATAATTGTTGGAATAATTGCAGGTACTCATAGATATTCTTTAGGCGGATTTACAGCCTTAGCTTGTGGTATTTCTACAGTAGTAGAAGGAATTACAGGAGCTTTAGCTAGGAAATACTCAAAGGATGGAGCCTTTAGTATTAAAAGTGGGTTTGTAGGTGCCGTGGTAGCTGAAAGCCTTCAAATGATGCTATTATTGATTTTTGCAAGACCAATTGAAGATGCAGCGAGATTAGTAAAATTCATAGCTTTACCTATGATTATAATAAATGGTATAGGTGTAGTTATTTTTATAAATATAATACAGAATGCAAGAGATGAATATAATAGAATTGGAGCTATACAAGCCCAAAAAGTATTGAATATTGTAAAAACAACTGTAACACATATGAGAAAAGGGCTAAATGAATACACTGCAAAAAGTGTAGCGGAAATTATATGTGAAATAACTAATATTAAAGGAGTATTTATAGGAGACAAAAATGGACTTCTTACCTATTATGGCAAAACGGTGGATGAAAATAAACTAAAATATAATTTAAAAGATTATTATGAAGCACCAAGTTATAGCTTAATTGAACTTAGAAGTAATAATAAAGAAATACTTTTTATGTGTGCTCCATTTTTTCTTTCTAATGGAAGCTTTGAAGGAGTACTAGGATTACAAGTTAAATCTAGTAAAGATATTGACTCTTATTTTTGCGAGTTTGTCAAAGAATTAAGTGAGTTGCTTTCAAACCAGATAGAGTTACATAAATTAAATAAATTAGCAGAAGAGGCATCTACCGCAGAATTTAGAGCTTTAAGTGCACAAATCCAACCACATTTTTTGTTTAATGCTTTAAATACAATAGCTTCATTTTGTAGAACTAACCCCTACAAAGCGAAAGAGCTTATCATAGACCTTTCTAATTATTTTAGACAAACTCTTAAAAGAGAAGAAGATTTTGTTTCTTTACGAGAGGAACTTGAATTTATACAATCATATTTATCTATAGAAAAAGCACGGTTTGGAGAAAGACTAAAAATCATTATGGACATACCAAAAAATATTATGGATATTAAAATACCAGTATTCGTATTGCAGCCTATTATAGAAAATTCTATTAAACATGGTATATTGCCTAGACCATCAGGGGGAGAAGTTTTTATTGAAGCTGCCTGCAGGGGAGAATATATTTTATTTTCAATAAAGGATACAGGAATTGGTATGAAACAGGAAAAATTTAAAGAAGTTATAAATAATTGGCCAGGCATAGGACTTAGAAATGTAAATGAAAGATTAAAGCTCTTATATGGAGAAGATTATGGATTGAAAATCACTACTTCGGTGGATAAAGGTACTGAAGTTAAATTTTTCATATTAAAGGAGGTAGAATAGCAGATGGATAGAATAAAATGTGTTATTTTAGAAGATGAAATTCCAGCAGCAGAAGAACTTGAGTATATAATATCTCAACATAAATCTGTGGAAGTATTGGGAATTGCTAATGACGGTGAAAGAGGAATGGAGCTTATTAAAATTAAGAATCCTCAAGCTGTATTTATGGATATAAACATGCCTCTTCTAAATGGAATGGAGGTGGCAAAAAAAATCAGAGAATTTGATAACTCAATAGATATAATTTTTGTTACTGCATATGAACAACATGCTATACAAGCTTTTGAAGTGGATGCTCTAGACTATGTTTTAAAGCCATTTGATGAGAAAAGGATAGATAAAACAATAAATAGGTTATGTAATAAATGGAACAGAAAATCTGAAAATTCAGAAAAAATACCTAATATAATAAATGAGATAATAAATAAAATTGATAACGAAGAAAGGCTTATGAAAAAGATCCCTTGTGATAGAAAGGGGAAGATTATATTAGTGGATATAAAAGATATATATTACCTCTATATAGAAGGGGAAAAGACTTATGTAAAAACTAAGGATGACAGCTATTTAGTGGGACATACTCTTCAAGAAATAGAAAGAAAAACTAAGTTATTTAGAGCTCATAGAAGTTATTTGGTAAATATAGATAATATTAAGGAGATGTACTCGTGGTTTAACGGTACTTACAAGCTGGTAATGAATGATGTTGAAAAATCAGAAGTACCTATAAGTCGCAACAATGTAAGAAGATTAAAAGATTTATTAGGTATTTAAATTAGTTAAGGCATATGAAAGAAAATAGACTAGCAGACTGACTAGCTATTTTTTTGAATGTGACTAACACTTTATTGACAGTACATTTTAATGAAGATAATATATTTGTAGAGAGCTTTTTAAGTAGGAGGAGTAAAATTATAGGATTATTTACAGATAGATTATTAATACATGTTATTAAAATTATAGATATAATTGAGTTATTTACAGAGGGATTTATAACACATCTTTCAGAAACAGATAGCAAGCTTGGGGAGTTCTTAAAAAATAAATTATATGCGGAGGTTTAAAAATGGCTAGTACTAATGTTAGTATTCAAGTATTACCGGTTGTTCCGGAAGAAGAATTGTATGGAGTTGTGGACAAAGTTATAGAGTATATAGATTTCTGTGGAGTAAAATATGAGGTTGGTGCTATGGAAACTACTATGGAAGGTGAATTGGATCAACTTTTAGAAATAGTAAAAAAAGCTCAGCAGATATGTGTAGAAAATGGAGCTGCAAGAGTTGTGTCTATAATAAAAATAGACTATAAACCTAATGGTGTGACTATGGATGAAAAAATAGGAAAGTATAGGGGATAAAAATATATTAGTAAATAGCTTTTGAATGGTAAAAAAGCCATTGTTTTTTTATTAATATAGATATTAGTTAAATATTAATAAAATACATTGAAAAACGGGAATTTATAGGTTAAAATCATATTAAAATAGATTGGTATATGGTGGTGAAACCATGGAGAAAGTACTTCTTGTAAATGATTGCAAATTTGAAAGTTTTATTATGAAAGACATGTTAGATAATCTTGGCTATGAAGTAAATACTACAAATGAATATGGAGTTTTTATAAAAATAGAAAGATTTAAGCCAGATATAATTATATGTAATTTGATTATGAAAAACATAAATGGAGATAATCTTATAAAAAATATTAAAATTAAAAATTCTAAAATGATATGTGTATTATCTTCTTCTAACTTAATACAATTAAAAGATTATAAGAAAAATAATGTTGATGAGATTATTCATACACCTATAGAAAAAGAAGATTTAGAAACTATTTTAAAAAAAATTACATATAAGTTTAACAAAACAGAAAAATCAGATATGCATAGTCAAAAATTCTCTTTTTGTCCGTATTGCGCAGGTAAATTAGATAATAGTAAAAATTTTTTATTCTGTCCATACTGCGGAAAAAAGTTGTAAGTGACGGGAAATAACACCGTCACTTACAACTACATTAAAGTTTCCCATTTTTCGTACAGGCTATCCAATTCATTTTGAGAATTTAGCAGTTCCTTGTTTATTTGTTCACTTTTATCGGGATTAGAATAAATTTTTTCTAAACAAAGTTGCTTTTGAAGGCTTTCTATCAATTGTTCTATATTAGCAATTTCACTTTCAACATATTTAACTTTTGATTTTATTTCTTTTTCAGCTTTTTCACTTTCTCGTTTCTTCTTTTTTTCATTTTGAATTTGAGTTTTGCTTTTTCCAGTATGTTCTTCTTCAATTTCAAATCTTAATGGATTTTTCTTTTTTTCTACATAATAAGTATAATTTCCTAAATATTCTTTAACACCATTTTCTGCTAATTCATATATTTTATTAATAACTTTATTTAAAAAGTATCTATCGTGAGATATAACTAGTATAGTTCCATCGTATCCTAGAATAGCTTCCTCTAAAGCTTCTCGAGACATTATATCCAAGTGGTTTGTAGGTTCGTCTAGAAGTAAAAAATTAGATTTAGAAAGCATTAATTTAAGTAAATTAATTCTACACTTTTCACCACCACTTAAAGAAGATATTTTTTTAAAAACATCATCTCCATTGAAGAGAAAGGCCGCTAAAGAACTCCTAATTTCTTTTGTAGTTAGTTCAGGGAAATCATCCCATATTTCATCTATTATTGTTTTGTCAACATTAAGATTAGACTGTTCTTGGTCGTAATACCCTATAAAAACATTTTTACCTAATACAGAAAACCCAGAGTTGCTTTTAACTTCATCCATTATTATTTTAAATAAAGTGGTTTTTCCTCTTCCGTTTTCTCCTATAAGGGCTATTTTTTCGCCTTTCTTAATATCCATATAAAGGTTGTTAAATAATATTTTTTCATCATAAGCTTTACTTAAATCTTCAATATGTAGAACATCATTACCACTTTTTACTTGAGTTTCAAATACTACATTACCAAGTTTTTGGTCCTTATCTGGTGCCTTTATTCTCTGGATTTTTTCTAAAGACTTTTCTCTGCTTTCCGCAGCTTTTATGCTTTTTTCTCTATTAAAAGATTTAAATCTATCTATTATTTCTTCTTGCCTTTTAATCTCGTTTTGTTGTAAATTATATGCCTTTAATTGTATTTCATAACTTTTCTGTTTTAAATCTAAAAAATCAGTATAATTGCCATTGTAGCAATTTACATGACCATTTATAAGTTCAATTGTCCTTGAAGCTATAGCATCTAAAAAATATCTATCATGCGAAACGACTATAATTGTGCCTTTGTAGCTCTTTAAATATTCCTCAAGCCATTCAATAGCATCTAAATCTAAGTGATTTGTAGGCTCATCTAAAAGCAAAATATCTGGGTTAAGCAATAAAAGCTTGCAAAGAGCCACTCTAGTTTTTTGACCACCGCTTAGTATATTTATAGGGATATTAAAGTTTTCTTCTGTAAAGCTTAATCCCTTTAAGACTCTTCCTATTTCTGCTTTATAGGTATAACCACCTCTATTGTTGTATAATTCAGAGCATATAGTATAATCTTTAATTATTTTGTTGTGATACTCTGCTTTTTCAGGATTGTAAGGTTCATTCATTAAATCTTCTAATTTCTTTAATTTTTTTTCAAGATCCAACAAATCTCTAAATACTGTAAGCATTTCTTCATATACGTTGTTATTTGAATCTAAAGATAAGTGTTGTGATAAATATCCTATAGTTTTATTTTTATCTATAAATAGTTCACCTTTGTCTTGTTCTAGCTGGTTTGTTATAATTTTAAAAAGGGTAGATTTTCCAGCACCATTTGGACCTATAAGCCCCACTTTTTCACTTTCATTTATGTTAAAAGTTACATTTTCTAATATAACATCGATACCATAGCTTTTATGAATATCTTTACAACTTAATATAACCATAATCTCACCTTCCTTAATCATTAATATTTTACTATGTTAAACGAATTTTTTGTAGTGTAATTTCATAAATTATAATATAGCTAAAATCTTTGTGAAATAAATTAGAAAATCAGTAAAAAAACTATAAAAATATGTAAATTTAAAAAAAACAGCCTATTGACATATTATATACTTAAATAATACTATAAAAAGTAGGACAAAATTATAATGATACAATAAAACTATGAAAATATATATAATAAGAGGTGCGGTATGGATAAGAAAAAAAATATATCAATGGCTGTCATAAAGAGATTACCTAAATACCATAGATATTTAGAAGAATTAATGAAAAATGATGTAGATAGAATATCATCAAAAGAATTGAGCGAAAAGATAGGTTTCACTGCGTCACAAATAAGACAAGATTTGAATTGCTTTGGAGACTTTGGTCAACAGGGCTATGGATACAACGTAACTGAATTGTATAATCAAATCAGCAATATACTTGGATTAACTAAACTGTACAAAACAGTAATAGTAGGTGCAGGAAACATAGGCCAGGCCATAGCAAATTATACTAGATTTGAAAAAGTTGGTTTTGCTTTAGAAGCTATATTCGATATAAATCCTAAAATAATTGGTATGAAAATAAGGGATGTAGAGATAAAAGATATAGATTATTTAGCAGAATACTTACAAGAAAACCCAGTAGAAATTGGTATAATATGTGTTCCTGACAATAATGCACAAAGAGTATGTGATATTTTAATAAAAAATGGTGTTAAGGGTATATGGAACTTTGCTCCTGTAGATTTAGTTATTCCAGAACAGGTAAAAGTAGAAAATGTACATTTAAGTGATAGCTTATTAACATTAACTTGTTTATTAACTGATATGGAATAAACAAAAATGTAGTTTAAAAATTAAAAAATAACTTGATTAGTTCATAAAGATGATAGTTGATAAAAAAATATATCAAAATTTATAATCGAGGGAGTAATAATAATTGGAGTTAAATCTTCAATTATTGTTTTTTTTTACCCCTTTTTAACATAAATGCGTATTGTGAATAAAGTTCATAAAAACAAAAAATAGGTAAAAATATATTTTGTGATAATTTTTAGTGGAAATTTGTATAATATACAGATTAATTATGCAATTTACATTTTAAATGTGGTATAATATACGTGAATTTAAATAATGATTATTAATCACAAAACGTTTATTATGGAGGGGTAAGTTAAATGTATAAGATTGTAAACAAAAGGGAATTAGCTCCGAATATCTTTTTGATGGATATAGAGGCACCAAGAGTTGCAAAATCCTGTTTGCCAGGACAATTTGTAATAGTAAAAATGGATGAAAGAGGGGAAAGAATACCTCTTACAATTTGTGACTATGACGCTAAAAAAGGAACTGTAACCATAGTTTTTCAAACAATGGGTGGTTCAACACAACAAATGGCGGAATATAAAGTAGGGGAATCATTTACAGATTTTGTTGGACCTTTAGGACAAGCTTCAGATTTAGTTCATGAAGATTTGGAAGAACTAAAAAAGAAAAATATAATT
>CAZKOJ010000104.1:0-15752 GCA_964554365.1 uncultured Clostridium sp.
TAGTTATTTTTTTGAATATGCCTTAATCCTTACAGCGTTACTACTTTCCCGAATTATTAGCTTCGGATACAATGTAACAACTTCAATATTTTTATTTTTATCCTTAATTTGTCTTAAAATTAAATCTATTACTATTTCACTCATTCTCTCCATTGGATATTCAATAGTGGTTAAGGAAGGAACTATACTTTTTGAAATTTCTATATTATCAAAGCCTACAACTGAAAAATCATCTGGTACTTTTATTCCTACTCTATTTAAAAAATTTAACGCACCCATTGCCATTAAATCATTTGCTGCAATTACTCCAGTTATGTTTTTATTGTCTGAATATAATTTCTCCATACAATAATATCCACTTTGCATTTCATAATCACCATAGCTTATGTAATTTTTGTTAACTTCTATTTTATGTTTAGTTAAAGCATCAATATAGCCTTCTTCTCTTCTCATTGATATTTCCATATTAGCTGCACCACCAATAAAGGCTATGTCTCTATGTCCTAATTTAATTAAGTGTTCTGTTGCTAAAAAAGCTCCATAATTATTATTAATAACTACAGTATTAACTTTTTCATTTTTCATTTCTCTGTCTAAAATCACGAAGGGAATATTCTTTTTTTTAGCTATATTAATAGCTTCTACACAACTTTTCGATGAAACATAAATAAGTCCATCAACTCTTTTTCCTATTAAATCAACAAGAAAATCATTTCTATGTTGCTCAGTACCATCCATATTAAAAAGAAGTATAGTATAATTAAGAGCATTAGCAATTTTCCCTATATGTCTTGCAACTTTTCCAAAAAAAGGATTTTCAATATTAGGCACTATAAGCCCTATTGCCTTTGTTTGTTTAGTTCCATCAGTTCTTTCAAGTGGTTTGTAATCTAATGTTTTTATAGCTTCTAGTATTTTTTGTCTCTTTTCCTCTTTAACATATCCACTATTGTTTATAACCCTGGATACAGTTGTTATAGATGTATCTGCTAATTTTGCTACTTCTTTTATTCCAACCATCTTTTACTCCTTTATGAAAGTATTTTCATAGCATTTTAAAAAAACACTGTTTTAGGCGTAATAAGTCAAAGATGCCACGGATATTTTATGTCATATAAGAAAATCAGGTTTCACTGATAGTTGTGCTATCAAAGGGTTTTTCTAGCCCTGTATGACACAAAATAAACTATGTGGCTTCCTAGTTATTTTCTTGAATATGCCTCATAAGCATTAAAATACTATATAAATATGAAAGTGTTTTCATATCCATATAGTATTTTACCATAAAATATCATAATTTTCTATATAATTTTACATTTTATTTTTTAAATTTCTCCATTATAAATACCTAATTTAAAATACTAATAAAATCAAAGAAAATCGTATGTTCTATATATGTATTTTATTCAAAACACTCTAATACTTGTTAACATTTGATTTAGCAACATAAAGGTTATATCCTATGAAAACCGAAATAATGCATATTATAACTGTGGCAGTAGCTACACAAATCAGAATTGTATTTGCCTGAGGCATTCTAGAAAAACTTTCAAGAAATTCAACCTTACCTGAATTAAGTGATATAGGCATAGACAATTTTAGAAATAATAAAAGTCCATAACCAATAGTAGCAAATGCTGCAAAGCTGGAAAGTCTGAGTTTGTTGTTTTTTATAAGAGTAATTGCAACTCCCACAAAAAGGATTATTACTAATATACATAACATTAACATATTACCTTTTGTTGTGTCTATTATTTGATGGACAGCAGATTCTGGAGTTGATTGACTAAATCCTTGGGGATGTAAAAGGTACAAAATTCCAAATACAAGACCTGCTAACACTGTACCAAAAATACAAGCTACGATATATCCTATAAATATGATTACTATTGACAGCAGGAATACATTTAATACTGTATATTTTCTACTTACAGGAACAGTTTCAAACAGTCTGTGACTACTGTAAAGTATCCTGTTAATCATCCATACACTTATTATAGGAAAAAGAATGGGAAAAACTTCATTTGTAGATATTGTGTTTCCAGCAAATATAAACATATTTATAAAAAATATTGTAAATATGGAAGCAACATAAATCAATAATTTGAAAGGGTTTTTGGAGTTCATATCAATTGGTGGTGTTGAATTTAGCAGTAGCCTCTGATAAGCAATGAGTTTTTTTAGCATGGTCTACACCTCTTTCCTTTATAGAATCTGTATGATGTGAATATTGAAATAGGGATTATTACTACAGATACACAGACTAATATCAATAAAAATTTATTATAATGAGGCATTATTGTAATACTTTCTAAAAATTTTATTTTTCCAAGCTTAGTTACCACAGGCAATGTATTTCTGAATAATCGAAGTACTATTATGAAAAGTACAACTACTGATATTACAAGGATTTTTCTAAGAGCATTAAGACTTATAAAAAATATGGGCAATAAAACGCTTACTATTATAGTAGATATACACCCTGTTACCAATATAGCTTTCCAATTATTTACTAATAAACTTATAATAGTGTCAACTAAAGTTGAAGTTGAAGTAAATAGTGTCAAAATTTTAAATGGAAGTAATCCTATTACAGCTCCAGCTATACAACACAGACTTGTCACAAGAATATATAAATAAATGTTTATAAGAGCATACAGCTTTGTAACAGGTACAATTTCAAATATTTTTTTTTGTGAATTTAGAATAGAATGAACCATCCACAAAGCAAAAGCTATGGGATAAAATACTGCTCCGCCTCCATCAAGCATACCAGCGAAAATGCCCATAAATATACTAAAAATAAATATACTAAAAAAAATTTTTTTTGAACTCATCTGGGGCCTCCCCCAATGGACTGAACCGCTTAAAAGCAACTGATAATTCCAAAATCTTTTTAGCATTATGCCACCTCCTCATAAAACTTTCTATACCTTGATATATTGTATCTATCACTCAACTTCATCTTTTTGCACCCATGTAAACCATAATGTCCTCAATAGTTGGTCTGACAGTTTTAAGCCCTTCTACATTTTCAAGTTTGAACTTTGTGGTACATAGTCCCTGATATCCGAAAGCTGTTTCCTTTATTCCTATAAGTTCAGATTTAATTGTATCTGTCATAGCTTCTTTATCAATATGAGCCAATGCATATATATCAAGCAATTCGTCTTTTCCCTTAGAAAAAACAATTTTGCCGTTATCAATCATTGTTATATAATCAGCAATTTTTTCAAGGTCACTTGTAATATGTGTTGAGAACAGTATGGACCTTTCCTCCTTTTGCATAAGTTCTAATAGCAAATCAATCACATCTGCTCTTGCTATAGGATCAAGCCCTGCTGTGGGTTCATCAAGTATAATTAATTCTGGATTATGACATAGTGCCATTACAACCCCAAATTTCATCTGCATTCCCTTTGAATACGCTGAAAGCTTTTTGCTTGGATCAAGTTCAAAGCGGTTCATGAGTTCATCAAATTTTTTATGATCAAAGGTTTTATGAAAGGGTGATATCATGTTTTTAATTTTAGTAGCCTTGAGATTAAGAGGATAGATTAGACTATCAAACACAACCCCTATTTTTGCTTTAACTATTTCTTCATTTCCATACATAGAAATACCATCAAAGAGTACATTTCCTGCTGATTTTGGTATCATATCAAGTATTGTTTTAATAAGGGTGGTTTTGCCTGCGCCGTTCTTTCCTATGAACCCCATAATAGTTCCCTTTTCCACTGAAAAATTCACATCGCTCAAAGAAAACTTACCAATATTCACATTCAAGTTTTTAATTTTCAAAGCATTATTTGTCATTTTCACTACCTCCGTATATTTCATTTAAAACTTTAAGCATTTCCCCAAAGGATATATCTGCTGTGTCTGCAAATTCTTTGATTTCAAAAAGCCTTTCTCTGAGCATATCAATGTGTATTGCTTTAATTTTGTTCCTGTCAATCTCTACCACAAAACAACCTCTTCCTTGCAGATTGACTACAATGCCTTCTTTTTCTAGTTCTTCATAAGCACGTTTTACGGTTATGATACCAACCTTCAAATCCTTTGCCATAAGCCTTATTGATGGTAATTGCTCATCAGATTTTAACTTTCCACTGAGCACCATTTCTTTTATTTGATTTTGTATTTGTTCATATATCGGCGTTTGCGAAAGGGATGATATAAGAATATTCAAGCACACCGCCTCCTTATCTACTGTTACTATACAATAGACACAGTAGATTGTCAATAATTTCTTTTTTCAGGGTTGTATTAATAATGAAATACTACTATACGTCATATGAAAAATAAGTATTATATGTTAAAATTATACTTGATAGTTTCAAATGATTTTTTCTATATTAAAAGTTGAATATTAATTTTTAGGAAGTGATTTTCATGTTAAAAAATGTAAAAATCATAGATCTAAAGAATGCTATTGCAAGTAAATTAGATATACCTGAAGGCACATCTTTTCTAACTGCAAAACATTTAATAGAAGAGTTAGATGAAGGTTTCGAAGAACCCTTAAAAAGTTGGATAGAAGAAGGAACCCTTATTAATGTTAAATTAAATGGTATTGATGCTTTCGATTTAATGCATTATATGGATATGAATTATATAGAAGCAATTGAAACTCTTAATTTATCTCTTTCAGATAAGACTTTGGAATCTATTAAAACTTGTAAAAAATTAAGAAGAAAAGACAGGCTTTGGAAAACACTGGCATGCATATTTGGATGTTAAAATTTTCTTTGACTTCAGTCAGTTAGAGCTCTTATACTGTTTATAATCAGGCTAGTTGTCTGAATAAGTTCTAAGGCTCAGATGGAGAAAATATTTCTTATAATCAATCTCCACCTAAACCTAAGAATCACTTGATACTTTAATAGAATTAGAGAGTATCCTGCTACACTTTTATAAGAATCTAATTATATAGCTTAATGAACGCTAAAAACAACCTGACTTATTTTTATTTATTCTAAATGATTTATTATCAATTGCTCTCTGTACAGCTAGTACACCATCTAAGTGATCATATTCATGCTGTATTAGCTCTGCTAAATCTCCTGTGAATTCTATACTGCAATCAGTCCAATCCAAATCTTTGTAATAAACTTTACAAGTTTTATATCTATATAATTTTACCTCTAAACCTGGATAACTCATACAATCATCCCACATTTCAAATTTTTCATCTTCTATATATTCAAGTCTAGGATTTATAAAAGCAATAGAAGTGTTTTCAAAATTCATATAAATTATTCTGTTCAGCTCATTTATCTGTGGTGCTGCTATTGCTCTTCCAAAACCATATTTTTTTCTAAAATCCATCATTGTATCATGCAAATCTTCAACTATTTGTTTTGCCTTATTAGTTTCATCTTTTGAAACCTCTTTACAACCTTTATACAAATTTTCATTCCCTAATAATAATATTTCTCTTACTGACATAATTTTTCACCCCTATTTACAATATTCTACTTTTTATTGTAACATTTCAGGTAATTTCTTTCTATATTTTGAAAAAACTTCTTCTCCATCTTTATTTAAAAATACTTCCTAAATAGCCAGATAGCACTTCAAATATATAATGATTTTGTGTAATATATCAACCAATGAAAATTTAACAAAATCTAGAAGTGTTTTATTGGATTCCCCTTTCATCTATATTATTCTATGATACAATAATTATAGATTTAAAGATAAGGACAGGTAAACTATATGAAGGATATATTAAAAATAATTTTAGGGAACATATTAATATCATTTGCCTATGCTTTTCTAACTGTTCCCCAAAAAATAATAAATGGTGGAGTAACAAGCTCCGCATTGATATTACATTGTGTATTTGGAACTAATTTAGGAATAACAACCAATATACTTACAGTTATTTTATTATTAGTTTGTCTTATATTTTTAGGAAAAGAATATTTTGCAAAGTCTATATTAAGCAGTATATGCTATATGTTATTTTTCAATTTATTTTATTCATTGCCATTAGTAATTAATGTAAATATAGTAGTAGTAGTAATAATATCTTCTATTTTAGTTGCATTAGGATATTATTTATGTATATCGTCTAATTCCTCTACAGTTGGATTTGATGTAATAGCATTAATACTCAATAAAAAAAATCCTAAAATAAATATAGGTGTGGCATTACGATATATAAATATAGTGGTATTACTTTTCGGATTTTTAGCATTTGGATATACCTCAATAATTAAAGGATTCGCTTTTACCATTCTATATTCAAGCATATTAAAAATACTATTGAAAAAAAATTTTCAATAGTAAATTTGCAATAGCAACTCTTATTAAAGTAGTGATTTAAGTCCATAGAATAATATTATATGACTTCCTTTAAAGTGGAAATTACATCTGATACCAGCTTTGGGCAAAATGTAGTAAGTAATTGTTTTTCTATGATCTTTTCCATGTCTTCAGGAACACTAATATCATAACCCAACAGCTCCTTACAGATAACGGAGTCGTATTTTTCTGAAAACTTTTCTTTGAATTCCATTAGCTTTGCAATGTTTTCGTTTTTTACTTCTGGGGTATTGGGCATGCTGTGCCCATATTTAAGACCAATTGCCATGAGCGCCCCAGTTATGGCTCCGCAAGTGCTTCCGCAAAACATTCCACCACCAAAACAGGCAGAAATCTTTTTTGCGGTAATGTCATCTATACTAAGTTCCCCAGACACACTACTTAAAACCACTTGAGAACAGTCAAAACCCTCTGAAAAAAGGTTTGCAATTTTTTGTTCGTCCATTTACTCTTACCTCCGCATTTGTATTTAAATAGAAAGATATCATAATTTATTATAACATATGATGGTTGACACAGAAAATAGAAGTATGGCTGATAAGCAATATAATATTCATATAAACGGACTAATATATATCAGCTTTTTCTATTTGACACAAACGTACTGAAGTTATACAATAACTTCGATTGTCAACTTAAAACTAATATGATTTTAATTAGTTCTGATGTATATGTCATTTAAAGTATTTAGATTTTTTCTATGTAATTAAAAGGAGGAAATAAACATGTCTACTTATTACAATCCAGAAGATTTAGCTAAGTTTGGCACTATAGGAGAAGATGCTCCCAATTTGTGGAACAAGTTTATGGCTTATTATGGAGAAGTGTTTGAAGAAGGTGCATTGACAGCCCGCGAAAAGGCGATTATTGCTTTGGCAGTGGCTCATGCTGTGCAGTGTCCTTACTGCATCGATTCTTATACAGAGGGCTGTTTGGAGAAGGGCGTAAACCAGGAACAAATGGTAGAAGCAATTCATGTGGCAGCTGCAATCCGTGGTGGTGCTACCTTAGTTCACGGTGTTCAAATGAAAAATGTAGCAAATAAATTAGAACTTTAGATGGAGACTGTTATGAATAATGAAAATTATCTAGAAGAATTAAAATGTATTCCTAGTTTTGTACATAGAATAGAAAACAAGGATTTTTGCAAAACAAATGAATCATTAACAACAATGCAAATCAATATTGGAAAGGTTTGCAATTTAGCTTGCAAGCACTGCCATGTTGAAGCAGGCCCAAATCGTACAGAAAGTATGAGCTTGGAAACAATGAAAGATTGTTTGCAAGTATTTAAAGAAAATAACTTTTCAGTTTTGGATATCACAGGTGGAGCACCAGAAATGAATCCTCATTTTGAATGGCTTATTGAAGAAGCTTCATCTATTGGCTGCAAGGTAATTGTTCGTTCTAACTTGGTTATATTGCAGGAAGAAAAGTACAAGCATTTACCCGAATTTTATGCAAAGCACAATGTGGAAGTTGTTTGTTCCCTTCCCTATTATAGTGCTAAGGACACAAATAGACAGCGTGGCGAAGGCGTGTTTGAAGAAAGCATTGTCATGCTGCAGAAATTAAATAAATTAGGGTATGGAAAAGAACAGCATCTAGTTTTGCATCTTGTCTACAATCCGGGTGGTGCATTTTTGCCTCCATGTCAAGAAGCCATGGAGATAGAATATAAGCAAAAATTGCAGAAGCAGTATGGCATTGTATTCAATCATTTGTTTACAATCACAAACAACCCAGTAGGTAGATTCGGATTATTCCTTAAAAGAAGTAACAACTTAGAGGGATATATGCATCGACTTTCCAATAACTTTAATACTTCAACAGTAGAGAACATGATGTGTAGAACACAACTATCTATTGCTTGGGATGGAAAACTTTATGATTGTGATTTCAATCAAACACTAGGATGGACCATTGAAGGAACAAATCATATTAGTATATTGAAGGGGAATCCAATTCAAAAACGAACAATTTGTTTAGGAAACCATTGTTATGCCTGCACTGCAGGCGGTGGATCAAGTTGTGGAGGATCAACAACATAGAAAGCCTCAAAAATATTGAGTAGATAGAAGTTGAGAATAATTTTCTCAACTTTTTTCTGTTGTATCTTTAGGATTTACTGAAGAAGCTCTATAAAATATTATATCATTGTTATCACTTATAGAATCTTTACCATTTATAACCCAATGTTTATCTTTGCTCTCTTCATACTTTTTCATACTATTTCTTGCTAGTCCTGCTAAGTAAATTTAGTTAGAAGTATTGATTTTACTTGTTTTTTAGCTATACCTTTACATAATCTCCAACTTTGCATAACCTATGTAACCTTACTAGCTTCTTCAGGTGTGTTTTGGTAGAAAGCTATTAATATATTGATTACTCAATATCCATTTTACTAAAACAGGTAAAAACAACTGGCACCCCACGCCCATAAACTGGAGAATCTGGATTGTTACATTTCCCTACAGAACTTTCATCATATTTTACTTCACACTTGCATATAATTCTTTGACCTTGCCAAAAAACACAAGCAGCACACCTTTTAGTATCAAAAGTTACACTTTGTACTGAATTCATAAACATCCCTTCTTTCTTCCTAATATTGTATCCATTTTTCAGAATTTATATATTAATTATTAGAAAGTAGGTCAGCCCCTGATATACAACCATGAGTATTCTCTGACATGATGTACATATTCTACATGTTCAAAATCTCTTAGCCTCTTTACAAAGCTATTTAGTATGTAAACTAATCTCCATAGTGTAATTTACACTACCCTTCTCCCCCAAAATACCACTATACTATATTATAGAATTACAAAAACCAAAGGAGGCATAATACACATGGACAAGTCGAGAGAGGATAAAATCAAAAGTATTTTAGAATCTAAAGGAATAGATTCAAGCACATATACTAATGAAAATAAACAGTGTGATGAGGTAGAAAAGGAACCAACACCTAGCGCAAATGCTCTTAGAGATATGTTTTACAACACTGTATCCACAGCGGATATGGAATTTCCTTATTGGTACACTAGAACTTGGGAAGAGTTTGATGGTGATGTAACCGTAGTTAGACGAGCTAGGGCTTTAAAGGAAGCTTTTTCACATCTTACTCCAAATATTATTCCTGGTGAAAAATTAGTAATGCAAAAAACAAAAAATTATAGAGGATCTTTTCCTATGCCTTGGCTTAGTGAAAATTTCTTTATATCACAAGGGGATGAAATTTCTAAAGAAGCTTCAAAATCTGGCAGCAGCAGTGCAGATGAATTAAGTCAATTTGGGCAAGGTGGTGGAAATGTAACTAAAAGCTTTGGTGAAGTAATTTCAATTGCTGGTAAATTCGGCATGAGAAAAGAAGAGATTCCTGTGCTTTTAAAGGTTGCTCATGAATGGGTTAACAAATCCGTAGAAGATGTAAGTCTTAGATATGAAAAAATGGTTCCTGAGTATGATACAAAGGAAAAAATAATGCAGAGTTTAATCTGTATGTTTGATTCAGGATATACAATACCTCAAGGTAGAGAGGTTATAAATTATTACTATCCTTTAGAATATGGTTTCGATAAACTTATAGAAATGGCTAGAGATTGCAAAAATAAAGTAGCTGGAAATGCTGATGGCGATGGAATAATAGGTATGGATAGACTTTATTTCTATGAAGCAGTAATTCATGCTATAGAAGGACTTCAGAACTGGATATTAAATTACGCAAATCATGCCAAAGATTTAGAAAAAATTGAAACTAATGAAGCTGATAAAAAAGAGTATGCTGAAATTGCATCTATATTAGAAAACATAGCACATAATAAGCCACGCAGTTTTAGAGAAGCTCTTCAACTTTCTTATACATTGCACATAGCTTCTGTAAATGAAGATGCTATATCTGGTATGTCTATAGGAAGACTAGGGCAAGTTTTATATCCTTGGTATGAACAAGACATTAACAGTGGTTCCATTACTAAAAAAGAAGTATTAGAGCTTATGGAGCTTTATAGAATAAAAATAACCTGTATTGACTGTTTTGCTTCTGCTGGAGTAAATGGTGGTGTTTTATCTGGAAACACCTTTAATAATTTAAGTCTAGGTGGACTTACAACACAAGGACAATCAGCTACTAATGAATTAGAACTTATAATATTAGAAGCAGGTATTTCTTGTAAAACTCCACAACCAACTTTAACTATATTATATGATGAAAAACTTCCAGAAAACCTTTTATTAAAAGCTGTTGAAAGTAATAAAACTGGAGCAGGTTATCCAGCTTGGGTTAACAATAGAAATGCTATAGAGTTTTTAATGAATCAATTTAGTGCGGAAGGTATGACTATAGAAGAAGCTAGATCTATTGCTATAGGCGGGTGCTTAGAAACCTCCCCTTGCTGCTGGAAAAAACTTTCTTTAAACAATAAGATTTACGAAATACCTGGAGGTGCTGGACAACCAACTAGCGTGGGGGTTCATTTTATAGCTAATCCTAAGATACTTGAACTTGTTATTACAAACGGAAAAGATCATAGAACTGGAGCTCAAGTATACAAACCTCATAATAAAAAATTAGAAACCTTTGAAGAACTTTTTGAAGCTTTTAAACAGTACTATGAAGAAACTATAGGCATTTTAGCTAAAACTAACAATATTGAACATGATATTTGGAGAAAGCAAAATATGTCTGTAATAAATTCATTCCTAAAACCTGATTGTCTAGACAATGGACAACATATAGGAAATATGGGTTATAGATATAATGCTACCTTTAATGTAGAAAGCTGCGGAACTGCTACTATGGTAAATTCTTTAGCATCACTTAAAAATATAGTATATGATAAAAAATTATGTACTCTTCATGATATTAAAGATGCTATTTTAAACAACTTTGGATTCAAAAATGCCTCAGAGGTTGGAAGTTACTCATTAGTAGATCAAATAAAGATAGATGAAAGTGGAAAATATGATGCTATATACGGTTATTGTCTACAAGCACCTAAGTATGGTAACAATGATTTTTATGTAGATAGTATATTGAAAGATTATGAGGAATGGTTCACTGAGGCCTGCAAGAAAGTTGAGTCCTTATATGGTAAGAAAATGTATGCTTGCCAAATTTCTGTATCCACTCATGGGCCTCAAGGAGCTGCTACTTTAGCAACACCAGATGGTAGATTAAGCGGAACAACTTATTCAGATGGATCAGTATCTGCTTATCCAGGAACAGATACAAACGGAGTATACGCTTTATTTGAGTCAGCTACTATATGGGATCACACAACTTCTCAAAATTCACAATTAAATCTTAAATTACATCCAACAGCACTACAGGGTACTCAAGGAAGTAGGAAACTTCTAGATTTAACTCGTTCTTATTTAAGAAAAGGTGGATTCCATGTTCAATACAATATAATAGATTCAAAACTATTAAAGAAAGCTCAAGTAAACCCAGATGGATATAGAGATCTTATGGTAAGAGTAGCTGGATTTACTCAATATTGGTGCGAACTTGGAAAGCCTATTCAAGATGAAGTTATATCAAGAACTGAATATAAGGGAGTGTAAATATATGGAACTAAAACATAATGATTGTTTAAATTTTTCTAGTATAGATGCTGCAAAAGGTATTTGTAGGCTTACAAAACAACTTATAAATATAGATACAGATGTGTGTGAATCATTAAGATTAGCACCTAAATGTAAAAACTGTAAAAGCTTCACAAACCCTAATGAGGACGGTACTGGTATATGTAAAGGCTTAGAAAAAGAACATTGGACTTTTGAGAGTTTAAGTGCAGTAACTTGTAAAGGTCATAAGTTTAAGTAAGAGAGGTAACTTTATGAATACTAAAGGAATGATATTTGACATACAGAGTTTTTCAGTTCATGATGGGCCCGGTTGTAGAACTACTATATTTATGAGTGGGTGTCCACTTAGCTGCAGATGGTGTGCAAATCCAGAAAGTTGGAATAAAAAATCTCACATCATGTTTAGTGAACCCTCATGTAGATATAAAAAAGGCTGTTCACTATGTAAGGATACGTGCACTGAAAATGCTCTAAACTTTGATACTGAAAACAAACCAGTATTAAACTTAGATTTATGCAAATGCTGTACCACTTTTAATTGTGCAAATGCCTGTTATTATAATGCTTTAAAATCTTGTTCTGAAGAATATAGTATGGATGAATTAATGAATATACTAAAAAGAGATTCTAATAATTGGAGGAGCAATGGCGGTGTTACCTTTAGCGGTGGCGAACCCTTGTCCCAAAGTGATTTCTTGCTTACAACTTTAAAGCACTGCAAGGAAAATAATTTTCATACAGCTATTGAAACCAGCGGTTATGCCAAGGAAGAGATATTCTTAGAAGTAATGAAACATATAAACTTTGCATTTATTGACATTAAGCATATGGATAGAGAACAGCATAAAGATAAAACAGGAGTTTATAATGACTTAATTCTAAGTAATATAACTTCCCTTGCAAATTGTAGTAATCATGGTCGAATTGTTATTAGGATGCCTGTAATAAAAGGTTTCAATAATACTAGTGAAAACATATCACAGTTAATAAGTTTTATGCATTGTAACAACCTAGTTGAAATAAATATCCTTCCTTTTCATAGATTAGGAGAATCCAAATGGACACAGCTTGGCAAAAAATATGATTACACAAGCAGTGGAGACATTACTTATTCTGAACTAGAAGAAATTCAAGACAAATTTTTAGAAAATAATATAGCCTGTTATATAGCACATGACACCTTGTTTTAATTCAAAAAGAGTGTGAAAAATATAATAAAATTAATAAAAGAAATTTATGTTTCGATTATAGAAACTAAATCTATTTCCTTAAGATATTTATTACTTAATATTTTCTTAAGATAGAGCTGTTGGATATTCTCCAATAGCTTCTTTTTTTATTTGATTAAATCACGGTAACTTCCAAATAATATATAATTGTACAATATTATACAATTACTTGTATCATGGTGTTGCAAATAATATTTAAAGATGTACAATTAAGTTATATGTTACCATAATTGTAAAATTAAACATAATTTTCAAAAATATATAAATAGCATGTGACAATACTATTTATAGTGAAAATGCTATGTTTAAAAAGTAGAAAGTAACCTTACTTCAACAAAAAAATTCAAGTATAAAGAAAGGGTGTTAAATTATGAAAAAACTATTTACTGTATTTTTAATGACTTTGATGCTGTCACTAATTGGATTTCAGCAAATAAGTGTAGAGACAGTTTATGCCGTAGATGTTAAATTTTCAGGCATTACAGCACCTAAAGGCTGCAATGCTCGTTTACAGCCAAAACTTAATGGGAGAACACTTTACACTATTCCAGGAAATACAACTGTAAATTTTGAAGGATGGGTAAATGGTGATTCTGTATCTGATTACTGGACAGGTCAGCCAGATACTAGATGGTTCTTTTTCACAGATACTAATAGACAAAAAGTCTATACTGCTTCAGCAGGAATAAATGGGAATCCACCTAATAGTCCTGATCCTGATCCTGATCCAGATCCTAACCCAACTGGAAATGCAACTGTTCCTGAAATTCAGCAACAAATGAGCAACTGGTGTTGGGCAACTTCAACTAGTGCCGTTCTTCAACATTATGGCTTTAATGTAACTCAACAACAAGTAGTTTATTATACTAAAGGAAGCTTAGTAAACCAAACAGGAACAGATAGTGAAATGTTAAATGCTGCTAACCATTTTGGATTATATGCTAATGCTGGATATAACATACCTTCCTATGGAGATGTTCAACGTGAAATCAACAGTGGGAATCCACTAGAAACTATGATTGGATGGACTACCGGTGGTGGGCATGCCCAAGTGTTAGATGGATGTTTTAATAATGGTGGAAGAAACTATATAAAAATTATGGACCCCTGGTATGGAGATCATTTTGATTATGCTTATGATTACTACCAGAGCAATTCTAAGTTTTCATGGCAAGCTTACATTGGCAATTTCAGAAGAAAATAATTTTTTTAATGAAGGAGGATTTTTCATGATTAAAACTTTTAAAACTATAGCTTTAGTGGGAGTAGTACTAGGTTGTATTGGACTTGCTTCTCACAGTATTATGGCTTCTGATAGAGCAGAAAATATAGCATTAAATGATTATAAAGCAGGTCAAAGTCAAAAAAATATTATGAAAAATATTTCACCACAGGAAAATGAAGATGGGATTAAACTCTCTGATTTTTCAATTCCAATTTATAACACTATTCAAGGAAAAGAAATTTTATCTACTGACGCAAAAAATATTTCTAAGATTCTAAAAAGTACCGATGAAAAACTTTGGTTCATGATGAATCAGAATGAGCCAGAAGGAATTGTGGTTGCAAATAATGTTAACCCAATAAAGATGGGCGGAAAAAATAGAAGTAAAGATTTAATGAAAATATATAAAGATGTAAAAAGCAATATGACATCAAAGCAAGAGATAAAATACTTTGAATTTGAAGGACAAGGAGTTTTCTTTGTTTCTGGTGATAATGGAGATGATGTATATTTAAGTATAGGTGCTTCTAAAATATTGAATATGGATGCTGGTAAAAAGCTTTCTTCTGTAGACGTTATTAGTCAAATGAAAAAACATATCTCTAGTTTACAGAAAAACAACTAAATTCATAATAGCCTTTTCACTTTCATTCTTAAAAGAATTGCAATGGAAAGGCTATTCTTATTTGTTTTAATATAATAATATTCTTATGTTACTTCTTGGTTTATAAAAGAAAAGCGATTCACATCTATTTTTTATAAATGTGGACCGCTTTTAATTATATACTAGAAACAATAAAGGATACTTTCCCCTTGATTTGAAAATTGTCATATCCGAATGGAATTATAAAATTATCACCTTTTCTAATTTCTTCTCCGCCTAAAATTCCCTTTCCATCTATTACAGTGACTAGTGCAAACTTAGCTTTGTACTGTAAATTAGCACATTCATATACATCAAATTTTACAGTTTTAAAATATTCCGAATCAATATACTGAGTTTTTACATAACCAGCACCTTTTTCTACTATTGGTTCTATATTATTTTTCTGCCCACAAGGCACGTTTATTACATCTACAGCCTTATCCACATGAAGTTCTCTTTTCTCTCCAGTAATTTTATCTACTCTATCATAATCATAAACACGATATGTTATATCTGATGATTGCTGTATTTCATATATTAAAGTGTTCTTACATATTGAATGAACCATTCCAGAAGGTATATAAAAAAAGCTTCCTTTTTCTATAGGTTTAAAGTTTAATAGTTCCTTCCATTTACCTTCATTAACATAATCTATTAATTCCTCTTTTGTATTTGCATTATGACCATATTCTAGTTTTTTATCTTTATTACCATAAATAACGTACCAAGC
>CAZKOJ010000105.1:0-15532 GCA_964554365.1 uncultured Clostridium sp.
ATGGTGTTTCCAATAAGCTTCCCTTTGTTGTAGGTGGAGGTATATTAATAGCTATATCATTTATGTTTGGAATTAAGGCCTTTGATCCAAAGGATGCAGCCTTCAGTCCAATAGCAAAATTGTTAATGGATATTGGTGGAGGCAGTGGAGCATTTTCACTAATGATACCTGTACTTGCTGGATTTATTGGTATGAGTATAGCTGATAGACCGGGATTTGCACCAGCAATGGTTGGTGGATTAATTGCATATACCACAGGGGCTGGATTCTTAGGTGGATTAATTGCTGGTTTCCTTGGAGGTTATACAGTAGTATTACTTAAAAAAGCATTTGCTGGATTTCCACAATCTTTAGAAGGCATAAAACCTGTACTTATATATCCTTTACTTGGAATATTTATTACTGGTGCGATAATGTTACTTGTTATAGCAAACCCTGTTAAAGCAATCAATACAGGACTTGCAGTATGGTTAAACTCTATGGGTACAGCAAACAAAGTTGTTCTTGGTTTAGTTTTAGGTGGAATGATGGCTATAGATATGGGAGGTACAATAAATAAGGCTGCATATACTTTCGGTATCGCAATGATTAGTGCAGGAAATTTTTACCCACACGCTGCCATTATGGCAGGTGGAATGGTGCCACCACTTGGAATTGCTATTGCAACTACATTATTTAAAAATAGATTTACAAGGGAAGAAAGAGATGCGGGAAAGACTTGTTATGTAATGGGATTAAGCTTTATAACAGAAGGAGCTATACCATTTGCAGCATCTGATCCTGGTAGAGTAATTCCTTCAGCAGTTGTTGGAGCAGCAGTTGCAGGAGCTCTTTCTATGATGTTTAATATAGGGTTACCTGCTCCTCATGGTGGGATATTTGTAATTGCTATAGTTAAAGGAAACCCAATGCTTTATATTTTAGCAATATTAATTGGGTCTATTGTAACAGCACTAATGCTGGGATTTCTTAAAAGACCAGTAAAAGAAAACTAATTGAAAATAGAGCAAAGCAAATTTTAGCTTTGCTCTATTTTTGCTTGGTTTTAATTGGAATTCCAGCACTTGAAAGTGCTCATGCTATAGCATATGTGATGGAATCATAGTTGGAAGTGCTATTATAGAAAAAATAATGTGTGCAAAGAATAAAGAAGAAGCTATAGAAAATGTGAGAAATTTTATATGGGATATAAGTGAAGTTTGTAAATAGTATTAATTAGAAGCAGCGGTAGATTACCCTAATTATAGTACAGGTGCTTTAAAAAATTATGGAGCGGCATAAGTTTTTATGGTACTATATAGTTTAGATAATATGTGCTTAAGGGAGGCAAAACTAATGATAAAGCTTATTGCAAGTGATATGGATGGTACTTTAGTAAATGATCAGGGGAAAATAAATGAAAAAATGTTTGAATTAATACACGAACTGCATGAAAAAGATATAAGATTTGCAGCTGCTAGTGGGAGGTTTTACTCACAGCTGAACAAGAACTTTGAAAAAATAAATGCTAAGATGATATTTATAGCACATAATGGTGCTCTTGTAAAATATAACAATAAAGGTAAGACTATTTATTCTAATAATATTGATACAGAAGATATAAAACATGTAATAAAATTGAAACGTGAACTTGGTGAAGAGCTATTTTTAGCAGGCGTTGATGATGCATATATAGTAAATCCATCGAAGGATATTTTAAGTAAGTTTAGTTTTTGGGGAGTACCAGCTGTAATAGTAAAATCTTTTAGTGAAGTGAAGAATTCAATTTATAAGTTAACTTACTATGTATCTCAGGGAGTAAAGCCAGGTATGTTGGACTATTTAGAAAAGAATTTAAATGACAATCTAGAGTTTGTTGTATCAGGAGAAAATTGGATAGATATAATGAATAAGGGGACAAGCAAAGGAAAGGCTATAAAAATACTTCAAGAAAAATTTAACATAGATGAAAAAAACACAATGGTTTTTGGTGACTATTATAACGATTTAACTATGTTTAAAGAAGCATATTACAGTTATGCTATGGAAAATGCTCCATCAGATGTAAAAAATCACGCTAATTTTATTGCAGATAGCAACAATAATAATGGTGTATACAATGTGATTTATAAATATGCAGCTTCTCTATAAGCAGAGAACCCAAATTTTTAATTTGGTGTGAATCGCTTACTCATGCGAAGAATGAGCAGGAGTTTCAAATTATATTTAGAACCCAAATTTTTAATTTGGTGTGAATCGGATAAATTTGAATAAAGGCATATAGTATCCATTAGGTTACTATATGCCTTTAAAGTGCATTCTTTAATAATTTTACTGTAAGGGTTATTTTATTTAAAGGAAAAATATGAAATTAAGAAATAGCCTTTTTCTTGAGTATCATATGTGATTGTTCCAATATGATACAAGTGATGACTCCTAGTATAAGCCCATTGTTTAATACAGAAGTTAAAAATTTAGGTACAGTTCTCAATGCTTCTATAGGAATAAACATACTACCTATACCAATCATTAAAGAACAGCCTATTATAGACAATCTGCTGCTATCATCAAGTACAGTTGAATATTCCTTAAGTGCCATAACTATCAAATTAGAAAAAGCTAAAAATATGGTTGCATATCCTACTGGCACTGGTAGTGAAGCAAAAAATAAAGTAACTGGTGGGAAAAAGCTTATTATAAGTATTAATAGAGCACCTCCTATAAAGGGTAGCTTGTCCTTAATTTTAGTAGTAGTTACAAATCCTGCTGCAGAAGATACAGGAACAAATCCAATAGATGAGAATATACTTGCTAAAATTTGATTTATGCCCATAAAGAAACTAGCTTTATTGTAGTTAGGTTCTTCTTTTGATTCTGAAACCTTTTTTACTACTTCTACACTGGCTATTAAATTAGACAAAAGCAATAATGCAGTTATAATAGATGTAAGTATAATTCCACCATCTATTTTAGGCATTCCAAAAGCAAATATTTCAGGTATAGAAAAGAAAACTATATCTGCATTTAATACTGGTTTGGTTATATTCAAAATCCAAAATAATATCCACCCAAACACTATACCGTATAAAATGGAAAAACTTCTTATTATAGGCTTACGGCTCATGGATAAAGTTGCTGTAACTATAAGAGTTACTATAGCCGGTATAGCAACCTTAGCATCTACATTATTACTTAAATACCCAACACCCATAATTCCTTTTATGAAAGAAGCACTTAGTTGTGCAACAAGTAAAAATAGATAAGTTCCAGTAACAATAGGGGTAAATATTTGTTTGATTTTATCTATAGCTTTAAATAAACCCATAATTATAAATAAAAATCCACTTATTAAAAGTCCCATTTCTATATTTCTCAATATTAAATGAGGGTCTAAATTCATAGAAATTGCAAAGTTTCCAAAAATCAAAAATACTCCCCACCAAAGTCCAGCAGGTCCTTCTGGTATAGGCAATTTATGCCCAAAAAGCACTTGGATTAAAGAACCAGCACCCAGTACAAATAAACATCGCTGAAGTAGGCTGGCTATTTCACCAGGATTTAGATGGAAAACAGCGCCTACAGATATGGGTGCAACTACACTATTAGCTAATATAAAAATTGCCCATTGAATTGAAGAGAAAACTAGCTTCATATGCATCCTCCTAGTATAATAGTAGAAGTAAAACTATTATAAAATCATTAATAAAATGTGTTGCTATTTAATTTTAAATCTAGGACCAAAAATTCCTTCTTTATGTGTTATTAAAGCACTAGTGAAAAAGAAGGAAAAACTTTTGTCTGCCACAATTTTAATGTTATGATCTATTACTATGTCATCGTTAGTTTTTTGTTCATCCAGAACTATTTCAAGCTGAAGACCACCTCAGCCAACTCCACATTTTGAAATCCTTACAGCATTTTTATTCTCATCCTTTAATAGTTTTTTTAGTAAGTCAACAGTTTTTTCATCAATAGATACTTTCATAAATATCAACCTCTTTATTTTTGAATATGACTAAGTATAAAAAAACAAATAATTTGATTAATGAGTTTATTATACAGTATTATACAAAAATAGCAAATAACATTGAGGAACAACATATATGGTTATGATAGCAACTTTAATTAAATCGTACATTATATTATTATTATTAGTAAGGGCTAAAATGTAGAAGTACAGAATATTATGTTATATAATAAAATTAAGTTTATCTATTTTTAGATTTATTAATAAGTATAAGAAATTTACTGAACTTAAAAGAAGGGTGACATTCATGAGTGAAGAAATATATAAGAAAAAATTAGCTATTATAAGTTATAGTGAATCAACAGGAAATACGTATTATGAACAAATAAAAAGTTTGTTTTCAGATAACATAATTTTAGAAACTCTTTCTATTAATAATGGAGATATAAAAAAGGGTATAGAAGCAGACTTGGTATTAATTCAATCTAATAATGTTTTTAAAATAATTGAACCCTATATGAAAAAAAATAGTGAAATTATTATTGCGGAGAGAACAATTTCAAAAGCTGGATTTGAAAGAATTATGAGTATTAAAGAAGGTGCTTCTGTAATGCTTTTTGATGAAAGTGAAGAAATGGCATTACAAATGATTTCAGTAATATATCAATTGGGAGCAAGACATATAAAGATAACGCCAACTTATTTAGATGATAATAAAAATATTGAGGGTAAAACCTTAATTACATTAGGAAGATCAAGCCATCATTCTGCAAAGGAAATTATTAATATTGGCAGCAGTCTTTTAGATTTGAGTGCAATAGTTAATATTGGAGCAAAATCTGGGTTGACCAGCATTGTGCAAAAACAAAATATTACAAAAAGCTATAAAGAGCTTGTGACTACAAATTTTGGACTAGCTCAAGTAATGGGACAAACAAACAGATTTGAAAGTGAACTGGATATTTTACTTCAAGTTTTAGATGATGGCATTATAGGTATTAATTCTCAAGGGATAATATGTACTTATAACGAGGGTGCAGAAAATATTATAGGGTACAAAAAAAATCGAGTTATGGGTAAATATGGATTAGAAATGCTTTGCGATGTTCCTTTTAAATATGTACTTGAAAATTTAAATGCTGTTAAGGAAAAATTGATGAAAATAAATGGTTATGATGTAGTTGTGTCTGTTCATCCTATAATTCATTCTGGAAAATTATATGGAGCAGTTGCTATTGTTAAAAAATTTAGTGATATAGAAAAGAAACAACATAAATTAAGAGCTCAGCTTATTGGCAAAGGTCATGTAGCTAAATATGGACTAGATAATATATTAGGAGAAAGTGAAGTAATAAAAAAATGTAAAAATATTGCTAAAAGAATGGCTAAATCAGATTCGTCTATTATGATTACAGGTGAAACTGGAACAGGAAAAGAGTTGTTTGCCCAAGCTATACACAATAATTCTAAGAGAAAAAACTATCAATTTGTGGCTGTAAATTGTGGTGCATTACCAGAGACTCTTCTAGAAAGCGAACTATTTGGATATGAAGAAGGGGCTTTTACGGGGGCCAGAAAAGGCGGTAAAACAGGATTATTTGAGTTATCTCACAATGGTACTTTGTTTCTTGACGAAATAGGAGAAATGCCATTAAAGCTTCAAATGAGATTATTAAGAGTCATTCAGGAAAGAGAAGTAATGAGAATTGGTGGAGATAGGCTAATTAAAGTAGATATTAGAATAATAGCAGCAACTAATAGGAATTTAAAGGAAATGGTTAAAAAAGGTGAGTTTAGAGAAGATTTATATTATAGATTAAATGTACTTCCTTTAAAGATACCTCCTTTAAGAGCTAGAAAAGAAGACATATTAATGCTAATTGATAAAATGAAAGAGGAATTTGTTAGTGAATTTCATTTAACACCGGAAGCAAAACAAGCATTGATTAATCATAATTGGAAAGGAAACATAAGGGAACTTAAAAATTATGTAGAATACTTTACAAACTTAGGTGCAGACAATGTAGGTAAGAAGGATTTGCCTTTTAATGATGAGGAGGATTTTCAGCAGGATGATTTTACTTCCGATGAAAGAAATACAATAGAAAACTTTTTAGAAACTGCTAATGGAAAAATTGATAAGTATTTATTTGTGCTAGAGGAATTAGAGAAAAGCTATACTAACAAAAGTAGAACTGGAAGAAGAGCTTTATACCAGATAGCCAAAGAAAAAGGTATTTTTATAAGTGAACAAGAGATAAGAACGTTGTTGATTAATCTTGAAAAATTCTTTATGGTAAAAATATATATAGGCAGAAGCGGTACTGTAGCAACAGATTATGGTATTAAGGTACTTAAATATTTAAAAAAGGGTTAGATAGTATGTAATATACAATTTATCCCTTTTTTATTTACGTAAAAATTAATCAATACAAAATGTTTAAATAAGGAATTATATTTTTATGTTAATGGTATTAATGGTATGAAAAAATATAACAATTAATACCATTAATCAAAAGTTTATAAAGAAAAAGCCTTTGAAAGCACTATATGGGTAGATAACAAATGTTGGCATAATATTTGCTATATTATAATTTAGAAAGTAAATTTTTAATATTCTTATAAATTAGGGGGATGTAAAAAAATGAGCAAAAATTTATTTAAAAATGAAGTGGCTTCAATAAATCCATACGTTCCAGGAAAGCCTGTAGAAGAGTTACAAAGAGAATTAGGACTAAAAGATATTGAAAAACTTGCATCAAATGAAAATCCATTAGGACCATCACCTAAAGCAATAGAAGCTATAAGAAAAGAAGCTGAAAATGTTAACATATATCCTGATGCAAATTCAACAAAGTTAAAAGAAAAACTAGCTGAGAAACACGGCTTAACTCCTAATCATATTGTTATTGGTAATGGTGGAGAAGAGCTCTTAAAAATAATTGCAGAGACTTTTATGAATCCTGGTGATGAAGCAATAATGGCTTCTCCAAGTTTTGGAAAGTATGCTAGTGAAGTATTATTTATGGGGGGAGTTGCAATACAAGTTCCTCTTAAGGGTTATGATCAGGATTTTGAAGAATTTATAAAAAAGGTAAATGATAAAACAAAATTAATATTTATATGTAACCCAAATAATCCAACAGGAAATATAATGACTAAAGCAGATGTAAAACATTTATTGAAAAATATTCCAGAAAATGTGGTAGTTGTATTTGATGAAGCTTACTATGATTATGCAGTAAAGAATCCAGAATATCCAGAAACAATAGGAATGTTAAAAGAAAGGCCTAACACTATTATTTTAAGAACATTCTCTAAAGTGGCAGGTATTGCGGCTGTAAGAGTAGGATATTTGTTAACTTCAGAGGAAATTGCTGGAGCAATGAACAAAGTTAAATTAGTATTCAGTGTAAATAGACTTGCACAGGCAGCAGCTATGGGAGCACTAGAAGATAAAGAGCATATACAGAAAACAGTAGAATTAAATTACAAATCACTTTCTCTAATGGAAAAATATTTTGAAGAAAATAAATTTGAATATATAAAATCCAATGCAAATTTTATATTCGTTAATATAAAGAAAGATTCAAAAATGGTATTCCAAAAATTGCTTCAAAAAGGAGTAATAATAAGAGCAGGATACTTATGGGGATGGGATAACTGGTTAAGAGTAAGTACAGGAACAATAGAACAAACTGAAAAATTTATAGCTAAATTATCAGAAGTATTAAAAGAAAACTAAAATGCAGGGTTAAGAAAGACAAGGAGGAATTGATATGAAAAAGCTTATGACAGGAAATGAAGCAATTGCTAGAGGATTTTATGAAGCCGGAGGAACTGTAGCAGCTGCATATCCAGGAACACCATCTACTGAAATACTTGAAAATATGGCTGGATATAAGGAGGTATATTCTGAATGGGCTCCAAATGAAAAGGTAGCTTTAGAAGTAGCAATTGGAGCATCTATAGCAGGAGCAAGATCACTTGCAGCAATGAAACATGTAGGGTTAAATGTAGCAGCAGATCCTATAATGACATATGGATACATGGGAGTAAATGGAGGGTTTGTATTAGTTTCAGCAGATGATCCAGGAATGCATTCTTCACAAAATGAACAGGATAATAGATATTATGCTAAATTTGGAAAAATAGCTATGGTTGAACCAAGTGATAGCCAAGAATCAAAAGATTTTTTAAAAGAAGCATTAGAAATATCTGAAAAATTTGATACACCTGTACTTTTTAGAGTTTCAACAAGATTATGTCATTCAAAAACCCTTGTAGAAGTTGGTGAAAGAGAAAATGTACAAGTAAAACCTTATGTAAAAAACACAACTAAATTTGTTGCTACACCAGCAAATGGCAAAAAGCTTCATGTAGTTGTTGAGGATAAATTAAAAGAGCTAGAAAAATTCAGCAATACTACCCATTTAAATAGAATTGAATGGGCAGATAAAAAAATAGGAATTATAACCTCAGGTATATCCTATGAATATGCTAAAGAAGTATTTGGTGACAAAGTTTCATATTTAAAATTAGGCTTCACACATCCTCTTCCATTTGGGAAAATAGAAGAGTTTGCAAAGGAAGTAGAAACTTTATATGTAATTGAAGAACTTGAACCTTATATAGAAGAACAAATTAAAGCTAAAGGAATTTCTTGTATAGGAAAAGAAAAGATTCCAAGAATAGGTGAGTTGAATCCAGATATAATTGCTCATGCTCTTTTAGGGGAGAAAAGTAAAACTGTAGAGCGCATGGACACTTTAAAGAAAGAAGTTATATCAAGACCACCTACTTTATGTGCCGGATGTCCTCATAGAGGTCTATTTTATACACTAGCTAAGAAGAAAAACATTATGATTACAGGAGATATAGGATGCTACACATTAGGTTCATCTGAACCTTTAAATGCAATGGATACCTGTATATGCATGGGAGCTTCTATAAGCTCAGGACACGGAGCACAAAAAGCTTTTAATGTAAATGGAGTGGATAAGAGAGTAGTTAGTGTAATAGGAGATTCAACCTTCTTCCATTCAGGATTTTTAAGTTTAATAGATGTAGTGTACAATAAAGGAAATTCAGTTGTTATTATATTAGATAACAGAATAACAGGAATGACAGGACATCAACAAAACCCAGGAACAGGATATACATTAATGGGGGAAAGTACTGAAGCTATAGATATTCCAAATCTTTGCAAGGCTATAGGAGTAAAGAATTTAACAGTTGTGAATCCATTAGACTTAAAGGAAACAGAGGAAGCTATAGATGCAGCATTAGAATCTAAAGAACCAGCAGTAATTGTCACAAAATGGCCATGTGTTCTTAAAAAATTAACAGTAGAAGATAAGAAAGAATTTGATTGTAGTGTAAAAACTTATCAAGTAAATGAAGATAAATGTAAGAAGTGTAAGATGTGTATAAAATCAGGATGTCCAGCTATATCTTTTAAAGAATGCTCACATATAGATGCAACTATGTGCGTGGGATGTTCTGTCTGTGCGCAAATATGTCCATTTGATGCAATAGAAAGGGTTGGTGAATAATAATGAAGGAAGTAAAAAATGTTCTTTTAGTGGGAGTTGGAGGACAAGGTATCATTTTAGCATCCAAAATACTTTCTAGTGGATTGATAGCTGCAGGGTATGATGTAAAGATGTCAGAAGTACATGGTATGGCTCAAAGAGGAGGCAGCGTTACAACTCAGGTTAGATATGGTGAAAAAGTGCACTCTCCTATTATAGGAAAAGGTCAAGCTGATTTAATTGTAGCTTTTGAAAGAATAGAAGCATTAAGATGGATAGAATATTTAAAACCAAATGGAAAAATAGTTGTAAATGACTATGCTATTCCTTCAGCTACAGTACTTTCAGGAAAAGAACAGTATCCTGAAGCTGTAATTGAAAAGCTAAATGGTGCGTTTAAAAATGTAACTATTATAAATGCATCAGAAGAAGCCTTAAAACTAGGGAACATAAAAGCACAAAATATAATTATGTTAGGTGGACTTTTAAAAGCTTTGAATATTGAAAATGTAGACTGGATTAAATCTTTAAAAGAAAATGTAAAGGAAAAATTCATAGAATTAAATGTAAAAGCCCTTGAGAAAGGAATGGAAATGTAAAAATATTGATTTTAACTTGAAAGAAAAAATAAGTAAGGTTGTGAGAGAATTCTCACAACCTTACTTATTTTTTATATAATAGTTACTACAAATCTATTTTATTTTCTATAATATAAGAAGTTCCTAAAAATAACATTATAAATGTGACAATGCTAAAAATTAGTGCTGCTATGTTTATAGGAAATGCAATCCACTGATTACTATTTGTAAATAAACTAATATTGAATTCTTGAGGAAAAACAGTCATAAGCATGGTCGTAAGCTTACCAAGTATAAGGGAAATTATGATAAATATTACAAAGCCGCTTAACTTACCTAGCTTCTTTTTTCTTATTGCTATTTTACTTAAAGATATAGAAAAATACACTAAGACTAAAAAATAAGCATATTGAAATATAGAGGATACAATGCTAAGTACTATTGTCTTAGCTTTGATTAAAGTTAATGCTTGTAATAAGTTAAGACTCCAAGCAGGTGACAAACTAATTGTTATATAGTTAAAAATAATAGCTACGGATCCTACTATCAAACCTTGAATTAAGGCTGTTAAAACCTTAGAAGCTAGAATAGAATAACCAGTCTTTGGAAGAGTAAATAGTAGATAACCACTATTACTATACATATCTCTTGAAAACAGTGTTATATTGGATATAAGAACTGCAATCATAGCTGCAAAGCTTATAAGAAAAGAAACCCCAACTATAGCATCATGCTGCCATACACCAAATCTTGTATATAATAACATACTTACAATACAAATTGCAGCAACCATAATAATAAGATCTTTATAATATGCTTTTAATTCATATTTAATTAAATTAAACATTATTTAAATACCTCCCTGTATAATTCGTCAATAGACATTCCTTTTTCATGTCTAAGTTCCTCAGCATTACCACTTAATACTACTTTACCTTCAGATATGAAAGCTACATCATCAAATAATCTTTCAATATCATTTACAAGGTGAGTTGTAATAATCATTGAGCTATCCTCACTATAGTTATTTAATATAGCATCCAATATTTTTTCTCTAGTAGTAGGATCTACACCACCTAAAGGTTCGTCCAAAATATAAACCTTTGCTTTTCTAGAAAGCGTTAAAGTTAAATACAGTTTCTCACTCATACCTTTAGAGAGAGCTGTGATTTTGCTGTTTGCATCTAGATTCATAAACTCTAAAAGTTCTTTTGCTTTTTTTTCATCAAAATCCTTATAAAAATCTTTGAAAAAATCTACAGCATCTTTAATTTTCATCCATTTAAATAAATAATCCTTATCTGGAAGATATGATACTATAGATTTTGTATGAACTCCAGGTTTATGACCATCTATAAGTATTTCGCCTTTGCTTTGTCTTAATATTCCTGCTGCAATTTTTAAAAATGTGGTTTTACCGCTGCCATTAGGACCTAGCAGACCTACTATTCTTCCTTTTTTAATTTCTAAATTTATGTTATCCAAAGCTTTTTTATTAAAATAGCTTTTTTCTAAATTTGAAACTGTTATTAGAGTATCCATATTATTATTCCTCCTTCACCTTTTCTTTTACAAATGTAATGATTTCTTCACCTGTGAATCCAAGATTTCTCATTCCTTTTATAAATTCTTCAATTGTTTCTTCGGCCATTTCATTTTTTAAATTTTTCATAATAACAATATCCTCCTTTACAAAACTTCCTGTTCCCCTTTGAGTATAAGTTATATTTTCCCGTTCTAATTCCTGATAAGCTCTTTGAAGAGTATTAGGATTTACTTGAAGTTCAGCGGACATTTCTCTTACAGAAGGGAGTTTGTCGCCAGGTTTAAGTTTCCCTAACACTATGTCCCGCTTTACTATATTGGTTATCTGTATATAAATGGGAACTTTATCACTAAATTTTATGCTCATCTTTATACCTCCACATCGTTTTAGTGTACTATTCGTATAGTACACTAAAACGATGTGATAGTCAATAACTTTTAGGAAATATCTATTCAAACTTACAAAATAACCTATTTATAATATTAGACAAACCATAAATTCAACCATATAATAAAATTGTACATAACTTAATAAATTAGAATAAAAAATATAAGTACATATTTAAAAATATGCAGTTTGAGTTGTAGAAATATTATTAAGAGAAATTGGATTTATATGGGGTCAAGAATTTTGTTTATTTGAGGTGATGTTTGTGGAAAATTATACAAATTTTATAGCTAAGGCTTGGGATGATTTCATTCATAGAGGGTATATAAATCCTGCAGTAAGATATGAAATTGCTGAGTCATGGAAAAGATGTAAAGCTTATGGGGTAGATCATATGAATGGGAGAGGAAATGATATATATAAGGTTCCTATAGAAAGTAAAATGCAGGATAATGCGGAATTAATTTTAGTAGCTCATCCTATAGTTCAAAGTATTTATAACATTGTAGCAGGTTCAGGATTTGTAATAATATTGGTAGATAGAGAAGGATATATAATTGACATAATTGGTGATGAGGAAATTATGCAAAGAGCAGATCAATTGAATTTTGTAAAAGGTTCCCTTTGGACTGAGAAGGCAGTAGGGACTAATGCTATTGGTACTGCGCTCTATTTAGATAAGCCTATACAAACTATCGGAGCAGAGCATTTTGGTATAAATCAGCATTCTTGGACTTGCTCTGGAGCACCAATTCATGATTCGGAAGGAAATATAATAGGTTGTATTAATATGTCAGGAAACTATTATAATGCTCATTCTCATACATTAGGGATTGTTATGGCAGCAGCACAGTCTATAGAAAAACAAATGGAACTTACAATATCTAATAAACTAATGAATATTACTTTTAATTCTGTATCAGAAGGCATGATTGTATTAGATGAAAAATTAAAAACTAAAAAGGTAAATAACAAAGCTATTGAAATTCTTGGAATAACTTATGAAGAAGCAGTAAAATTAAATATAAGTGAAATGATAAAAAATGTTAATCTTAACACTATAATGAATAACTACCATAATACTTATAATAACGTTGATTGTGATTTTTACATAAAAACAAAGAGAATAAAATGTATAATAAATGCAGTGCCAATGAAAGTTAATAGTAAAGTAATAGGTATAGTTATAACCTTTAGGGAGTCGCAATATATTCATAAGATGGTAGGTAAAGTGATAGGATATAAAGCTTCCTATAAATTTGAAGATATCATAACGAAAAATAACAAAATGAAGGACATGATAGGTTTTTCTAAAAAAGTTGCTAAAAGTGATTGTAATATTTTAATAGAAGGTGAAAGTGGAACTGGTAAGGAACTTATTGCACAATCTATTCATAATTATAGTAATAGATCAAATTTAGCTTTTGTTGCTGTTAATTGTGGATCTATACCTAGAGAATTAGTTGAAAGTGAATTGTTTGGTTATGAAAGAGGAGCATTTACGGGAGCTTCTAAGGAAGGGCATCCAGGTAAATTTGAGCTAGCAGATGGTGGAACTATATTTTTAGATGAAATAGGAGAGTTGCCGTTAGATATACAATCAAAACTATTGAGAGTACTAGATAACAATAAAATTACTAGAGTTGGGGGAACCTATGAAAAACAGTTAAATGTACGTGTTATAGGTGCTACAAATAGAATATTAAAGGAAGAAGTAAAAAAGAAGAATTTCAGATCTGATCTTTATTATAGATTAAATGTAATGAATATTAAAAATATACCTTTAAGAGAAAGAAAAGATGATATAGAGGTGCTTATAAATTACTTTATAAAGATGTTGAATGTAAAAAACAGAGTAGAAAATAAGAAGGCAGGAAAAGCTTATATAGATAAACTAAAGCAATATGATTGGCCAGGAAATGTTAGGGAACTAAGAAATGTTGTAGAAAGAGATTATTACTTAAGCGAAGATGCTTTAGTTCTAGGGGAATGTTTAAAGGAAGAATTAAACCATCCCAATCATAAAGAAAATAGGGACATTAGTATAATACCAATACAAGTGTTAGAAAGAGAAAGTATGGAAAATGCTTTACTAAAATGTGATGGGAATGTACTTAAAGCAGCAAAATTTTTAAATATGAGCAGATCTACCATGTATAGGAAAATTAAAAAATATAAAATTAACAATATTAGAAGCAAAGTGTATGAAAATGAGAGTAATAATTTGTAAAATCCCATAATGACACAGTAAAATATGTGTCATTATGGCACATATTTTGTAGAAAAGCCTTTAGCAGGGCTTTTTTTTCTTGGCATGGTAATTGCTATATTTAAATGTTAATGTATTAACATTATTTTAGACTTTAGGAGGAATAGTTATGAAAGCTGCATTATGGTATGAAAAAGGCGATGTAAGAGTAGAAGAGATTGATGAACCAAAAATTTTGAAAGATTCAGTTAAAATTAAAGTTAAATGGTGTGGAATTTGTGGCTCAGATTTACATGAGTACTTAGGAGGACCTATATTTATACCAGTAGGACAACCACATCCCTTAAGTGGCAATAAAGCACCTGTAGTTTTAGGTCATGAGTTTTCAGGTGAAGTAGTAGAAGTGGGTGAAGGTGTAACAAAATTTAAATCAGGAGATAGGGTTTTAGTAGAGCCTATAGTAGCTTGTGGTAAATGTCCAGCTTGCTTAGAAGGAAAATATAATCTATGTTCATCCTTAGGATTCCATGGACTTTGTGGAAGTGGTGGTGGACTTGCAGAATATACTGTATTCCCAGAAGAGTTTATTCATAAGATTCCAGATGACATGTCTTATGAACAAGCAGCATTAGTAGAACCAATGGCTGTAGCACTTCATTCTATAAGAATGGCTAATTTTAAAGCAGGGGATACTGCATTGGTGTTAGGTTCTGGACCAATAGGACTTGCTACAATTGAATGTTTAAAATCTGCTGGAGCAAGGCTTGTAATAGTTTTACAAAGAAAATCAATAAGACAGGAATATGCAAAAAAAGCTGGTGCAGATGTAGTTCTTGATCCAAATGAAGTTGATATAGTGGAAGAAGTTAAAAAACTTACTGACGGAGTAGGTGTAGATGCATCTTTTGAAACTACAGGAGCTAAAATAGGCTTTGATATAGGGGTAAATAGTTTAAAATATGCAGGTACTATGGTTATAACAAGTATATGGGAAAATGAAATAAGCTTTAACCCAAATCTTTTGGTATTTACAGAAAAGAATATTGTTGGAACTATCGCTTATAGACATGAATTCCCATCAACAATTGCTCTTATGAGCGATGGAAGAATAAAAGCAGAAGGATATATTACAAAGAGAATATTACTTGATGATATAGTAAAAGAAGGTTTTGGTGCTTTAACTGGACCAGAAAAGAAAAAGCATGTAAAAATACTAGTAACTCCAGATAAAACACTTCTATAAGCTGTGAAATTTATTTTAAAAATGTGGTCATTTAGGTACTAGTGTTGCATCAAAGAAATAAATACTTGTTGACACTGGAAATAATTTTA
>CAZKOJ010000106.1:0-15409 GCA_964554365.1 uncultured Clostridium sp.
AAATATAAGTATATAATGAAATTTGAAGCCTGCGGCGTGAGGACTTATCAGACCTATGAACAAATGGAGTAATTTAGTCTACAGAACAGAAGTAAAATTCACTATACCACTTATGTCGCATTTCGCTTATAATGTTATGGTTACATATTAAATATTATGTTAACAAAATAAAAAGTAAACTAAAATAAAGATCTTAAATATAATATAAAATTTCAATTAAGTTAATAAAAAAAATAAAATAAAATCTGACACAAAGATTACAAATGCAGTAGTTACAGCAACAAATACTGCAGATGATGTAACTACTAAGGAATGGTTAACTATAATACAAGCTAGGAGTAAGTACACGATTAATCCTAAAGAGTATCAAAATAATTCTATTTGATTAAATTTCATTATATAGTAAAATTAGTTATGAAATAGTTGTAATTTATTGTGATACAACACTTGGGTATTATGTAATTAACAGAATCTAAATTAAACAAAAATATATTAGGTGGAGGGGTTTGGCTTTGGAAAAGTGGGAATATGTAAGTATTAAGTTTGAAACTAAAGGTTCGTTTGGCGGAATATTGGATACAGACAAGTTTAATTATGAACTAAACAAACTTGGAGAACAAGGATGGGAATTAGTATCGTGCATTTCAACTACTGCAGCATATGGGAAAAGCAGAGAAGTAATAGCGGTTCTAAAAAGGAGAAAATAAATGATAAAAACTTTAATGATATTATCAAACTTATGAATAAAAGGCTTACTAGTAGCAATAGATATAATTTAAAGGAAAACTCTGACTACATGTACTATTTATATAAGAATAAGTTATCTTGGCAATGTTTAGAGTTTATCTATGATACAGATAAAAGCTTTCAATTAAAGATAAAAAATAAGAATGTTGAATATAAATATAAAAAGTTATTTTTCACCATACGCGCAGAAGAAACTACTGATTATGGCACTGATATGTCTTATGGAGATAAAGAATACGTTTCTGAAATATTAGGAATATCTAATGATAAAAAGATAATGATAAAATTATTAAATATTATAGATCAAGAGATTAATTAGCAGTTGTGAAATAAAAGATATATAACTCAATTTATGTAAGTTTGGATTTGAGGTTTTTTGATGGACAAATATACTGTTTAATTAATTAGAAGGGTTACCTTAATGATAACCCCGGTTACAGTCACTCAGTTTCGCTGTAGTGCTTAATTGCTTCCTTTAAGTGGTCATATTTAAAATCTGGCCAACAGTCTTTAGTAAACCATAACTTCGCTTTTGCAGACTGCCATAACAAGAAATTACTTATCCTCATTTCCCCACTTGTTCTAATAATTAAGTCAACATCAGGCAATCCTGAAGTAAACATGTAATTGTTAACTAAATCCTCGTTTATTTTATTAACATTAAGACTTCCAACATCTATATCATGCATTATGTTTTTTGCAGCATTTATTATTTCTGAGCGACTTCCATAATTTAATGCAATATTCAATATCATACCTGAATTATTTTCTGTTGAGTTTTCTGTCTTTTTAATTTGATCTATTAATTCAGAAGAAAGATTATCAGGAATACCAATATGTTTTACTCTAATATTTTCTCCAGCTTCATTACGTAATTTTATAAAGAATTCTGTAAAAAGCTTCATTAAAAAATTTACCTCTTGATCCGAACGATTCCAATTCTCAGTAGAAAAAACATAGAAAGTGAGTACTTCAACCCCTAATTCAGAACAACCTCTGGTAATATTTTCAATTGGCTTTGTACCAGCTTTATGACCAACAGTTCGAGGAAAACCTTTCTTTTTAGCCCATCTACCATTTCCATCACAAACTATAGCAATATGCTTTGGTATTTTAATTCTGTTATCATTTAATAAATTTTTAATTATACTATTCATTTTGTAGTACCTTTCTTTTTTTTGATGTTTTTTTATATATTAGTTTTTTACATAAAGATAACCTTAGTATATCATTTTATTTATTCATATCATAAATAAATTATGTTACTTTATTTAACTATAAAATCTGGCGACGCATAGGAAAAGCACGTCGCCAGAAATTTTTTCAAAAGAAATTCTTGACTTGGAGCAAACTCCAAGTGATAGGGTATTAGATAGAAAGATTATTAATAGTTTAAACAAACAAAACACAATTAAGAAGATGGAGGATGATTACTATGAAATACAGAAAATTGGGAAAAACAGATATTGAATTATCAGCAGTGGGATTAGGCTGTATGGGTATGAGTGCTACTTACGGACAGGCAGATGATAAAGAAAGCATTGCCACTTTACAATATGCATTGGATCTTGGTATAAACTTCTGGGATACCGCTGATATTTATGGAAACGGTGCAAATGAAGAACTGCTTTCTAAAGTACTGATTCCAAACCGCAATAAGATTTTTATTGCAACAAAATTTGGTTTCCGTTTAAGAGATAACAAGGGCGATGCATTTGTTGGCGGTGATGCTTATGTTGACGTGGATGAAGCAGGCAGTTGAGAACAGTCTTAGACGTTTGAAAATTGATACTATTGACCTTTATTATGCACACCGTGTAGACCCAAATGTTCCTGTAGAAGAAACAGTCGGTGCTATGTCTGAGTTGGTAAAGGAAGGAAAAGTATGTTACTTGGGATTAAGTGAGTGTACACCGGAGGATTTGAAAAAGGCAAACGCTGTCCATACAATAACTGCGGTACAAAGTGAATACTCCCTGCTTACTCGCGATGTGGAAAAAGAGATTCTTTCATTAACAAAAGAGTTAGGTATAACCTTCGTTCCGTTTGCTCCGTTAAGTCGTGGATTGATTACAAACAAACTTAATGTAACTACACTTGAATCAAATGATTTCCGCAGAAACCTGCCACGCTATAATGGAGAATATTTAGACAATAATCAGAAATTAGCATCCGAATTTGCCGAATTTGCTGCAGGTAAAAATTTCACACCTGCACAGCTTGCTATTGCGTGGGTAATGGCACAGAGTGATAACATCATTCCTATTCCTGGAACAAAACGCAGAAAATATCTGGAAGAAAATGCAGGTGCAGCAGATGTAACTCTCACTGCTAAGGATTTGGAAGAGATAGAAAACTTATTAAATAAATATCCCAATATCGGGCCACGTTACAGTGCGCGTGAGAACAAATTTGTAAAAAAATAAAATCAGATCTTTGTAGTAAGTGAATAGATGTTTAAACTTACCGGTAGCGAACCAAATGCCTGAAAGCAGGTATCTGGTTTGCTGCTTTTGTAAAAAAAGAACAGGGGGAAAGAAATATGAGAAGAATTGAATTATGCCACAGTAAATGCAGATATGGAAAAGAAAAAATTAGTCTATATCTTAAATTACCATGTAAAGTAAGGCATAGGCTTTTCCTTACTGTATTTAGTGCCATTTTTTAATTTTAATATAGTATACTCTTAAAAATAAAGTTATTATAAAAGTAATTCCTAATATAAAAGTCATGCCACCTATTTCATGATGTGGAAAATAAATAGATACAAACATGAAAGGTACACATATGACGAAATCACAAACTAGAAAAGCCATCAATACTAATTCTAGCTTTTTAATAAAGTAATAATAATAGAAAGCTATATCCCAAATAGCTAACGAAATCATAAATAACAAATATGAAATATTTTTAAATTCATTTTTACTTAGCTCTCCGCTAAAATACTTAAGCGCTTCATTATTGTAGAATATACCAATAATTTGAAACAAGCAGCCTATAATAAAGATAGTAAATCCTGCTTTAATAAGCATTTTTGTAAATATACTGCGATTCTTTAATATATGATTCATTTCAGCTACTACGATATTTTCTTGTCCAAAGTACTCCAAAACCCTAGATATACTGTCTTCTTCACTTAATCCTTGCTTCTTTAATTCGTCCACTTCTTCATACAAATGATTTCTCATTTCTTCTTTTAGTATTTTTGTATCTTTATCCGAATTGTCAAAATTTGCATAAATACTATCAATATACTCTTCAATTTTATTCATCTAATATAACCTCCATAAAGTTATTTAATAATGATTTTAAAAACCTCCATTCTTTTATCTTGACTGAGAAATAATTTCTGCCTTCTTCAGTGATTGTATAGTATCTCCTTCTTCCACCTCCACTACCTTTATTATCATTCCAGTAGCCTTCTAAGTAGTTCTTTTTTTCTAAACGTTTTAAAGATACATATAAAGTAGCTTCCTTCATTTCAAATTCTTCTTTTGATTTTTCTTTTATCCTTTTAGCAATTTCATATCCGTACATATCATCATTTTGTAAAACACTTAATACTATTGTGTCAATATATCCCTTCAGTATTTCTTTATCAAATTGCAATGGTTGAACCTCCTTAATAAAATTATTTTATTATACATATTACTTTATATTACATAGTAATATTATAATATATAATAGTCAAAATCACTATATATAGTGATATAGTTTCGTACGACTTATTTATAAGTTATTTTACAAAAAAAGCTATTTTTTGAAAAAGAAAGCTTAATACCGTGGTATCGATATGAAGCTCTTGAAATTTATAAATTATATAAATTTTAACATAAATGTTTTCTTATAAATATAGTATAATAAGAAAGGTTTAAGAGTCTAGTTTGAGATGGATTAAATTAAGAGAAGAAAATAAGAAACTCAAAGAACAACTAGAAATACTGAGAGGTAAATTATATGAGAGAGTGTAATATACGAATATAATCTTCTTAATTAAAAATATAGAAACTATTGACTTGAAGCAGACTTCAAGCGTTATAATGTCAAAAAGGAGGTAAATTCATATGATGATTGCAGAAGTAAGTAAAAAATATAAACTTTCAGCGGATACACTTCGTTATTATGAACGTATTGGACTGATTCCTGGAGTAAACCGCAATAAAAGCGGAATTAGGGATTATACGGAAGAAGACTGTAAGTGGGTTGAATTTATCAAATGTATGAGAAGTGCAGGTCTTCCAATTGAAGTATTAATTGAGTATGTTACGCTGTTTCAACAGGGTGATGAAACTATTGAGGTAAGAAAAGGCCTATTAACTGAACAACGTAAACATTTAATGGAAAAAATGGAAGACGTGAAAAAAACAATAGAACGCCTTGATTATAAAATAGAAAGATATGAACAAGCAGTAGTTACGAAAGAAAATGAACTAAAAAGAATGGATGATTAGTATTTCTGCATCCCAAATAGGAAATTATAAATTAAGTCCTCTTTACACTTGGTTTGGAATTTAAGGTTTTACTTATAAGCTCTACATATATATTGCACTATGACGTGGCGTTAGAGTCAACACTTTTTCAAAAAAATTTAAGCCTAAAAATCTTTAATATTACTTAAATTTTTCTAAGCCAGATAAAAAGTAGAAATTGCAATTCCACTAATGTCCTTTAAAGGCTTGCAACAGGTAAAAACTTAGAAAAGTGGGTTATGCCTTTGATTTCAGATGGAGACTTTATAATAAAGGCCAATAGATTAGGTTACCTACTTTTAGATGAATTATTTAAGGGAACCAATTCTATTGATAGATTAATAAAACAATTAAGTGAACAAAAGGAGCATCAGGACTAATTTATACCCACGACTTGGAATTGTGTGATTTACAGGATAACGTGAAATTTTTATATAGTTTCTTACAGCTTGTGTCTAAACTTTACAAGTATAACTGCATGATAAAAGTAATTTTTTATGTATTCAATTAATATAATGATAGCGAAGAAAAATTTTTAAGGAGAATTGACTATGCTATCTAGAAGTGAGTTTATACGACAATCACTGGAATTGCACCTTTTTTTTGCGAGGATTATGAAGGAACACTCCTTCTTTTTACAAGTAGGTTTTACACCGAAGGACTCAGGTTGTATACAGCAGGCAAACGCCTTTAGGATGGAGTTCGATAGACTTTTAGCTGAAACAATATCTCTTTCTAATGGTGTTGTTAGCCCTAGTGTATTACAGTCTGGTGAAGTAGTAACACCTTTTACATTAAAAGCTGAAATGGCTTCAGCATATTTTACAGGAGTGAATATTCCAATTAACTTGACTGAAGCAGAGACAGGATTAATGGGTGATACCTCAATGTTAGCTAACCCTATGATTGAACAAAGAGTATTTATACTTAACCAGAGAGCGATGGAACTAACTAGAGCTTTAGCACAGTTTAAGACTAAGTTATTATCAGATGTTATATCCTGTAGGATATTTACAACTAATTACCCTCTACTTATAGACCATATTTTAAGAGAAGCAAAGCTTTATTTTCAGCTAGTTAAAAGACTACAAAATCGTGAGGAAATCAACTTAGAAAGAGAGGCTTATGAACAAGAAACTTTCTGGAACAGAATTATGGCTGAGCATTCAAAATTTATTCGTGGACTTCTTGACCCAACTGAGGATCAGCTTATAAATACAGCAAATAACTTTGGAAATGAATTTGATAAGTTGACAAAAGAGGCAAAAGAAGCTATGGGTAATGCAATGCCAATTTCAAAAGTTACAGACGATAGCCTTAAAGCAACTATAGAAATAAGCAAATTTAAGGCACAAGGTACGCAAGGATTGGTAGAATGTAAAATCAAGTCCATAATAATACCATTGTTGGGTGACCATACTTTACGTGAAGCAAATCACTATTTACGTTTATTAAAAATATTTAGAAAAGGTGTATAAAATTTAATCATATAAAGCATCGATAGAAATGTCGGTGTTTATCGTTTTTTTAGCTAAGTGTAGGAATAAAGAGGTAAACTGTGCCCTATAAGATAGATACACAAATCTTGAATTAGCTAAATAGATTAGAGCTAAGAAAAATATATTTATTTATGTTTATTAAAAATATTTACAAAAAACCAATAAAATTCAACCTTATTTAAAGAGTTAGAATAGTTGTTGACACTACAAAATGAATTTGGTATAATTTAACAAAGAAATATATAAATGTATATTTGCAAAAGGGAGTAGTTTGATAGATATTGTCAACACATTGGTGATAAACCTGGCAATATCCGCAAAAATGCGAAACGAGACTTTTGGCGTGTTTTTAATACGCCAAAAGTCTTTTATTTTTGTCTAAGGAGGAGAAAAAATGATAATAACGATTTTAGTAATGATTGCTGCAGCACTTTTGATTTATTTTAGCTGTGAACTGTTTGTAAATGGAATTGAATGGGTAGGTAAAGCCTTTAATATTTCTCAAAGTGCAGTAGGTTCAATTCTAGCAGCTTTTGGTACTGCTTTGCCTGAAAGTATTGTAACATTCATAGCTGTAGTGTTTGGAGCAAATTCAAGTCAGAAGGATATTGGTGTTGGGGCAGCTTTAGGGGGACCTCTTGTTTTAAGTACAATTGCCTATGGTGTTGTTGGCATTAGTATAGTTATCTTTAGTGGTAAGAGAAAAGTTGGTAGTTGTATTAATGTTGATGGCGAAAAATTAGCAAGAGATCAAGTTTGGTTTATGGTTATTTTTGTGTTTAAGATTGGGTTAGGCCTTATAGCTTTTGCAATAAAGCCTTGGTTAGGATTTTTATTTCTAATAGCTTATGGAGTTTATTTTTATAGAGAAATGAATACTGACACAGTGGAAATTACGGAAGAACTGGAACCATTGAAATTTAGTCCTAAGAGTATAAGTCCTAAGAAATCATTGATTTTAGGTCAAACTATATTGTCACTTATATTTATTTTTATTGGTTCACAAATGTTTGTACATAATTTGGATACTTTAAGTATTTCGCTTGGAATAGCACCTCATATGGTTTCTTTACTATTAAGTCCAATTGCAACAGAATTACCAGAAACACTAAATGCACTTATATGGGTAAGACAGGGTAAAGAGAATTTGGCTCTTGCTAATATTAGTGGGTCTATGATGATTCAAGCTACAGTGCCCAGTGCATTAGGTATTATTTTCACTCCTTGGATGCTTGATAAATCTCTTATCATTGCAGCAATTATAACTTTTATGGCTATTTTATTAATATGGACGACTCTAAAAAGAAGTTGCTTATCAGCTAAAAGGTTATCATTTAATGTTGTATTATATATTATCTTCATTATAGGAATACTTTTTATAAAAAGTGGAGTATAATCTGATTTTCGTTTGCAATTTTCTTATATTATAAAATAATTAAAGCCTGCATTCTTTCCTTAAGGATACAGGCTTTAATTATTAATATGTGGTAAGAGCTTTATTATTTTTAGTATGCAAAAGTAATTATCTTGTAAAGTTTTCTGGAAACTGTTTAACAATACCTTTCGCCATCACATCGGCCATTTTTAGAGCCTGTTCCTCGATTTTATCGTATACTGTGATACCTTCTGCATAATTTGATATAAGTATGTTAATTGCTTCAGATTTAGTTAGTGCCAAGTGTTCATGTAACATTGTCTTCCAATCTTCTTGAGACCAATAAGGATTGATACTAGCAAGGAAAGCAGCGATTTCATTTGCATTGGCATACCATCTTTTTTCAGCATTTGCTGATGCTTCCTTATCACCAGCCTTGGCAGCTTTAACGAGTTGTGCGGCTATGACAAGATGGCTTTTAAACAAATGACTGAATTTGGAAGCAATTCTATTCCCGTAGAAAGACTTTAAGGCTCTCTCAAAATCTATAGGGTTTCGAAGAAGTCGCTCAGTAACAATATCTACATCTGGTGAACTTGTTATAATGCTTATTATGGCCATCCTCGTCCATGCAATATGTTGCTCCCAAAGCATACGCAGAGCATTTGTTAAACATACTTCTGATTTACTGATTTTTATAGGAGCAGGGCAATACCTTTGACGGTAATATCCATATCCATAACATATATAATTAGGGTTCACTCCTGGATTTACTGCGGTAATTGGATAAATGGCAGGAGCGTGTCTTTGCACTAGCAATCCTCGTACATTATATGGTTGAATAGTACGAAAAAATGTTGTTATTGGACAGAACATTTTTATCACCACTTTAATAATCTTTACATCTTTATATTATGTTTAGTGAACAAGAAAGTTCATATATTTAAAAAAATTATAAATAAGGTCAATATGATTGATTAAGTTATGGTGTTACTAAATTCCAGTAAAAGCACATATTTCGTATTTAGATAGAGATTTAATGTATTCTAAAAAAGTGAACCTGTTATTGGCAGAAGTCAGATGTTTTTTTATATTTAATATATTGTCATTTGGAAAAAATTAGTATATTGTTATTTTGGAAAAATTAATATATAATAACTCTGTCAAGTAAATGATAATAGTTTTCAGTTTCAAATGATATGAATTTTCATTAGTTTTAAATCGAAAATTATTAAAATACTTTAACTAAATAGATAGAATTTATATAGAAAGGAGCAATGAAAATTGCGAAAAATATTTACATTTCTTTTACTAGCTATGCTTTCCATATCCATTTTACCTAATACAGTTTTTGCAGCTAATGCTGAAGCTGATTTAAGTAAAGCAAATCAATCTATTTTAAAAGCTATAGAACAGGTTCAGTCAGGAGATATAGAAAAAGCTAAAGAATCCTATAAGAATTTCCAGAAGGGGTGGAGAGATTATGAAGATGAAGTAAAGGGTGAATCAAAAGAAGCTTATGGAAGTATTGAAGATAAGATGGGAATGGTTCAATTTTTATTTTCTCAAAATCCAATTCAAAAGGATAAATTAGTACAAGCATTTAAAGATTTAGATACTGTTGATAAGGATTTTGCTTCAGGTAAGTTTAAAAATAGTGAAGATAAAAAAACTGATCCGAAAAACAGTAAGCAGATCAATGCTACTGTCAATGACCTAGTATTGATTTTAGAAAAAGCAAAATCTCAAATAGATAATAAAGATACAGTAGGAGCTTTAAAAACTATGAATACATTTAGTTCTTCATGGATTGATGTTGAAGGAGTCGTTCTTACTAAGTCTAAAAAAATATATGATGATGCAGAAAAGGATATGGTTAGTGTTAAGGCATATCTCGCAACTAGTCCAGTGGAAACTGATAAGGCTTTAAAGATAATTGACAGAATGCATACATATTTATCTGAAATTGCAGGAACAAATTCTTATACAATTGTAGATGTTATTACTATAATTCTTCGTGAAGGTTTAGAAGCATTACTTGTAGTAATAGCACTCCTTGGGTTTTTAAATAGATCTGGACATGAGGATAAGAAAGGCTGGATATATGGAGGAGTAGGGATAGGTTTTGCTGTAAGTATAGTGCTAGCAGTGCTTGTCAAAGTTCTTTTCTCATCAGGCACCTTCGGGAACAATAACTTTTTAATTGCAGGTTGGACTGGAGTATTTGCTGCAGTAATGCTTATATATGTTAGCTACTGGCTCCATAGTAAATCTAGTGTTAAGACGTGGCAAAGTTATGTAAATAACAAAGGGTCTAAAGCCATAGCAACAGGAAATTTATTTTCTCTAGGACTATTAGCGTTTTTAGCAGTATTTAGAGAAGGGACAGAAACAGTTTTATTTTACATAGGTATGGCTTCATCAATTAAATTAGTAGATTTGGTTATTGGTATTGTAATAGGAATGGCTATATTAGTAGTTATAGCTGTACTTATTTTAAAGGTTGGTTTACGTATTCCAATGAGACCATTTTTTACGGTATCAAGCTTATTAGTTTTCTATTTGGGGTTAAAGTTCACAGGCATGGGAGTAAATGGTCTACAATTAGCAGGGTTACTACCAGCAACTTCTAGTGATAGTCTTCCAAGCATAGCTTGGCTTGCAATGTATCCAACTTGGCAAGGATTTATTCCACAGCTAATTTTAATTGTAATTGCGGTTGCAATGGTTATATTAAATCATCTAAATTCAAGGAAATCAAAACTTAATTAAGATATGTTTTATTTAAATAAATTTATTTAAATGGTGTTAGATGAAATGCTAAACAGTACATGGTGATATTTATAAACTAATAAAGTAATCTAGATTAATGAGAAATAAAAATAAAAATTAAATGTTTTAGTATTTAGGAGGAGAGAGTAATAATGATGAATTTTAAAAAAATATTTATGGTAACTTCTTTAGGAGTAGTCTTAACTTTAGTAGGATGTAGTTCACAAAAAACTGAGCAAGGTCAAAATGGAGCACAAAATCAAACTAAGCAGGAAGCTTCTGAAACTAAGAAAAAAACTCTTACTATTCAAGAAGGAAGCAAGAATATGAGAGATGTAATTAAAGAAATGAAAAATCAGATTAATAATAAAGAAGAAGATAAAGCTATAAAAACTTCTGATAACTTAGAAGGAAACTGGAAAGTATTTGAGGACAGTGTTAAAGAAAAGTATTTTACTTTATATGAAAGAGTAGAAGATCCTCTACACATTATTAATGCAGCTGTAAAGGTAAAACCTCTTGATACTAAAGCGATAAACACTGCTATGGATAGTTTAGACAAGCAATTAGAACAAGTGCAATTAGAAGACTTAACTACAACTGGTATTCAGAATATGAGAGATGTTTCGAAAAAGATGAAGGAACAACTAGCTAATAGGGAAGATGAAAATGTTACTAAAACTTCTGAAGGGTTAGAAGAAAACTGGAAGCAATTCGAGGACAATTTTAAAGTAAAATCTCCAGTAATTTATGAAAAGATAGAAGAACCACTACATACTATAAATGCAGCTATAAAGGTAAAACCAATTGATGCTAAGACATTAAGTAATGCTATTGATACTCTAGACAAACAGTTAGAACAGTATCAATTATCAGATTTGGTTTCAACTGGAACTCAAAATATGAGAGACGCTTTAAAGAAAATGAAAGCTAAAATTGCTAACAATGATGAAGAAAGAACTATAAAGACTTCTGCATATTTAGAAATAAATTGGAAGAAGTTTGAGGAGAATGTTAAAACAAAATCACCAAATATATATGAAAAAATAGAAGAGCCTCTAAAAACTATAAATGCGGCAGTAAAAGTAAAGCCACTAGATGCTAAGACTTTAAATACTGCTATTGATAATTTAGACAAGCAGTTAGAACAGCTGCAAAAGTTGCAATTCTAATAAAATGGCTATATGTCACAAGCTTATGTGACATATAGCCATTTGTATTTAATACAAATAAAGTTAAGCTTACATTATAGTTTAAGGAATGAGTTGTGGACATTGTGTTAATCATGTAAAGACTGCTTGAGAAGAAATCAATATTACAGCTACATTGTAAATGTTTTTTAAGTTAATCAGCGCTTGTAAATCCACATATATAGTGAATATGCCCATCTTTACGGTCTACCCTAGTTTCAAAGTAATGATAATGACGACCATCTGGTAGATTGATTGCTGGACCTGTTTTAGTAATATAACTGTGGTCATGATCGTTATGAAAAGTTGTAATACCCTTCATGCCGTGATTATGAGGTACTCCACTTGGTGATTTAGAAGTGACTCCACCATAATGATGAATATGTCCTTGATTGTATGTTGTTTTGCCTGAATAACTGTGAGAATGCTGTGGCATGGAAATTCCTCCAAATTAATTTATACATAAGTAATATATGATTAACTTAATCATAATGTTACACTTAAAAAATCCTGTATTCCTCCATTTTTATATAAAATATTAGTTTTAGGTGCAGGGTATATGGAAAACATGTGGTTAAAAAATTAGCCAAGTAGAATTAGCAAAATGGTCTCTACTAATGGCAAAACATATTTTGGACATTGCTGATATAGATTATAATTCGATAGATGCAATAGTTGATGGATTTATGGTAAATGAATTATGTCAAACAGGTAAAGCGAGAATGCATGATGTAAGACAGTCTGGTTTTAAAATTCACAAAATTGCTCGTGAGTGCGATTCAGAAATAAAGAAAACAGCATAAGAGTCGCTGGTCAAGCAGTAGCAAGTGGACATATGAGAGAACATGCAATAATAACATCAGATTATGCCGTAAAAACAATAGGTTTAATTAGTTCCAATGATATTGAGGCTATAACCTTTGAACGAGAATGGCAACTTAATGAATTGAAGAAATTTTTGTAGCACATAAAATGAGCATAATCTACAGTGAATTTATTATAAATTTTTCTTTTATTGTTCATTAATGATTTAAAGTATAATTGTAAAAGGAACTTTTGAGGTAATCTTGAACCTAAACATAGTGTGTCAGGGTTAACAATTAATGATGCTGAGTTTATATATGAGAATTCAGATTATAAAGATATTATATCTATTCAATATATCATTGATAGAATAACAAATGGAGTAAGTTCATGTATACGTTGGGGTAATGGGAGCATCCGTGTAACCAGGGGCAAAGTAGGAATAAAAAAAAGGCAGTACTGCCTTTTTTAGTTGATGAACAATATAAGAATATTCCGTCATAAATTGTGAATCATTTAAATAAGTTATATTATCCAATTCATAGGCAATTTCAGCCAAATCATATCCTATATATTAACTATTTTAAGCAAAAGCTTTTACTAGCTACTAAAACACCTACGAGGGGATGTAATTGATGTACTTCAATATTAAAATTTAATTCTGAAAAACATTTAACTAACTCTTCAACCGTTGATGGTTGGTCACCACCTGGTCCATAGCCAATTTCATCGTATTCATCTTCATACTTATCTGGATTTTCAAAAAACATTAAATCACCTATGACAATAGTTTGTAAGCTTTGTCCACCTATATAAACCATCTTTTCAATTGCCTTCTTTTTTTCCTGTAAATTCAAGTGATGTAATGCGTAATTTGAAATAATTTTAGTAATCTGCTTTTCTTTCAAATCAACATTTTCATCAGGTTCATCAAAGGTTCCAATAAAAAATTCAACATTTTCTCTATTTTCGTCACTAGCATTTTCAGTTGATTGTCTAATCATTCCTTCACTTATATCAATTCCTATACCAAGTTTTATAGTATTAGAAAGTTCAATAATTTGTTTACCTGTGCCACATCCCATATCTAAAATAATATCATTTACATTTGGATTGGCTAATTCACTTACCAATTGACCTGCTCTATATCTCCAAATATAGTTATCAGTTACATACTCTTTACTTGCATTATCAAATCTTTCTTTTACACTGTTATCCATTTCATTTCCTCCAACTTTTTATAAATTACTATTTATTATTCTAACAGAGTCTTTATCTTTCAAACGTTTTCATATATTATATATAATGTAAAATTATGCTTATAATATTACCTCAAACTTACATGCGAGACATCATCATATCTTTGATAACTTTTTCATATAGTTAGTACGCAATTTTATACAAGCATGTTATAATTCTCTATATAATAGTATCATTTTTTACCATGATTTAAAATAAATTTTTGCATATAAAAGGTATCTTTATTAACCTAAATTAGATTGTAAATAAACTTCTTTCTTCTGATCTTCGGTAATTCCTATATACCTTAAAGTTTGAGATTTTGAGGAGTGATTGAATATATCCATAAGCAATTCTAAAGATGTACCATTTTGATATTATTCTTTTAGGTAGGTCTGTATCGATTTAAGAACTATATCCCCAATATAATTTTTTTTGTTTTACCGATTTTCTTTTCAGTAATTGTTACATAATCTTTTACATTTTTCATATTAGGTTTTAATAAATCTGAAAGTTTCAATGCTAATATGTCACTGATCCTTAAACCTACATTGACACCGAGTATAAAAAGTAATTCATTTCTAGTAACTTAAAACATCCAACTTATCTTGCCCTTGCAGAACTAGGAAAGGCTATAAAAACTATTTTTCTATGTGAGTACCTTAATTCAGAAGAATTGAGAATTGAAATACATGAAGGGCTTAATGTGGTTGAAAACTGGAATTCAGCCAATTCATTTATTTTTTATGGCAAGAGTGGTGAAATATCAACGAATAGAATTGAGGATCAAGAACTTTCAGTATTAAGCCTTCATCTATTACAAAATTGTCTAGTATATATAAATACATTGATGATACAACAAGTATTATCTCAAAAGAAATGGTATGATATTATGACACCAGAAGATTTTAGAGCATTAACACCATTAATATATAACCGTGTAAATCCATATGGAAATTTTGATTTAGATATGGCTCAAAGAATTCCTATCGATGCATATAACATTGTAGGACAGGCTTAAATTCTATATTGTATAAAAGTATACTCTATAAATCTACGAGTATACTTTTTACCTTGCCTCTGGTTACATGGATGCTCCCATTACCCCAAATAATACGGTATTTGAATCAATCATTTCCTATACATCCTGGATAGTTAGAACTTATATACTGACAACATGTACACATGAAAACTCATCTACCCATAGACCAACTACTCTAACTGGAAGTCCCCATGATTTTACTACGTATGTGGATGCCGCTATATCCCGAAAATGTTTGCAGTCACTAACAGGTTTTGCAGCACAATCATAAA
>CAZKOJ010000107.1:0-15318 GCA_964554365.1 uncultured Clostridium sp.
CCATCAGGTCTTACGTTAAATCCTATAACTATAGCATTAGATGCAGCTGCAAGAGTAACGTCAGTTTCTGTTATTGCACCAACAGCTCCATGTATAACTCTAACTTTTATCTCTTCATTAGATAATTTTTGTAATGATTGTTTTAAAGCTTCTATAGATCCTTGAACATCGGCTTTAACTATTACATTTAATTCTTTTACTTTTCCCTCTTGTATCTGATTATATAACCCTTCAAGAGAAACTTTGTGAGTTGATTGTAAATATTCAACTCTTAATTTTTGTTTTCTCTTATCTGCCATATCTCTTGCAGTTTTTTCATCTTTTACTTCATTGAATTTATCTCCAGCTGCTGGAACTTCTGATAATCCAAGTATTTCAACTGGTATAGAAGGTCCTGCTGATTTAATTTTTTTACCTTTATCATCAAACATAGCTCTTATTCTTCCATAAGTAGATCCTACAGCTATAGAATCGCCTACGTGTAATGTACCATTCTGAACTAGTAAACTAGCCACAGCTCCTCTACCTTTGTCAAGCTTAGACTCTATTACTGTTCCTCTAGCACTTCTATTAGCATTTGCTTTTAGTTCTTGCATTTCAGCTGTTAATAACACCATTTCTAATAATGTATCTATTCCTTCTTTTGTATGTGCAGATACTGGTACACAAATTACATCTCCACCCCAGTCTTCTACTACTAATCCATGCTCAGTTAATTCTTGTTTAACTCTATCTGGATTAGCCCCTGGTCTATCCATTTTATTTATGGCTATTACCATTGGCACATTAGCTGCTTTACAGTGATTTATAGCTTCTACAGTTTGAGGCATTATTCCATCATCTGCAGCTACTACAAGAATAACTATATCTGTAATTTGAGCACCTCTGGCTCTCATAGCAGTAAACGCTTCATGTCCAGGTGTGTCAAGGAATGTAATTTTCTCTCCATTTATAGTTACAGTGTATGCACCAATATGTTGAGTAATTCCACCTGCTTCTGTAGATGTAACTTTTGCTTTTCTTATAGCATCTAATAATGATGTTTTACCATGATCAACATGACCCATAACAGTTACAACTGATGGTCTCTTCTCAAGGTTACTATCATCATCATCTTCTTCTTGTTCAATATCTTCTTCTACATCTTTTCTCTTTGTAGCTACTAATACATCAAATTTTTCTGCTAATTTTTCTGCAGTATTAAAATCTATTTCTTGATTTATTCCTGCCATTACTCCCATAAAAATAAGTTCTTTAATAACTTCTATAGTTGGTTTACCTATTTTTTCTGATATTTCTTTTACAGTTATAGTCTCATCTATTTCAATGACTTTTTCATCTGACTTGTTTTCGTATTCTTCAATTGACTCTTCTTGCATTTTACCATCCTTACTTTTATTCTTGATTTTTGTTATTTTAATACTTTTTTTAAGATTTTCTTCAGCTAAATCTTCATATTTCTCTTCTATAGCATCACCTGAAACTGATTTTGCTTCACGTTCTTTTTCTTCAAAGAGTTCTTTAATTAATGCTGCATCTTCATCTTCAATGACGCTCATATGATTTTTAACTTCTATACTTAATTCATCTAAAAGTATGCTAATTAATTCTTTACTTGATATTCCCAATTCTTTTGCTAATTCATAAACTCTTACCTTTGACAAAGTTATTCACCCCCGAAACTAAAGTTTTTAAATTTCTTGCCACAAGACAAGTAATTTTTCACTCATGTTTTTATCTGAAATACACAAAATTTTTATTTCGTCTACCCCTAAAGCACTACCCAAATCTTCTTTATTGCACCCTTGCAGAACAGGAATTTTATATTTTTCACCGTATCCTATAAATTTACTTATTGTATTTTCTGATGCATCTTTGGATATTATTATCAAATATATTTTATTTCTCTTTAAAGCATCTTCACACTTATTGTATCCTGCTAATAACTTTCCTGCACGCTTTGTTAAGCCCAGAAATTGAAAAAATTTATTCTTCATTCCCTATTTCATCCTTAAGTTTATTGTAGATTTCTTCACTTATTTTAGTTTCAAGATTTCTTTCAAGTTTCTTACTTTTGAAGGATTTCTCTAAGCATTGAATACTTTTGCATATATAAGCACCTCTGCCATTCTTTTTTCCTGTTAAATCTACTGAAACATCACCATCTTTGCTCTTTACCACTCTTATAAGTTCTTTTTTGGCTTTCATTTCCATGCATCCTGTACACATTCTTTGTGGTACTTTTTTAACGTTCATAATATAACCACCTCACCTGAAATTTAGATATTTTTATTCCTCAGAAACAGTTTCTACCTGGGATTTACTTTTAATATCTATTTTCCATCCTGTAAGCTTTGCAGCCAGTCTTACATTTTGACCTTCCTTACCTATCGCCAATGATAATTGATTGTCATCGACTACAATCTGAGCAAATTTGCTTTCTTCATCTAAATTTACATCTAATACTTTAGCAGGACTCAAGGCATTAGCTATATATTCTTCTGGTAGCTTACTCCACTTAATAATATCTATTTTTTCATTTTTAAGTTCGTTTACTATATTTTGAACTCTTATTCCCTTAGGTCCAACACAAGCTCCCATTGGATCTACATTGGCATCATTTGAATTCACTGCTATTTTTGTTCTAGATCCTGGTTCTCTTGAAATAGATTTAATCTCAACAGTACCGTCAAATATTTCAGGTACTTCAAGTTCAAATAATCTCTTTATAAGGCCTGGGTGTGTTCTTGATATTACTATTTGTGCACCCTTAGTAGTATTTTTGACTTCTACAATATATAATTTTATTTTATCATTAAAATTATATTTTTCTCCAGGCATTTGTTCATTAGGACCAAGAACTGCCTCTGTCTTTCCAAGATCAATAAGAACATTGTTTTTATCTTTTCTAATGACAGTACCAGTTATTATATCATCTTCTTTTTCTATAAAGTCATTATATATGATTCTTCTCTCTTCTTCTTTTATTCGCTGTATAACTACTTGTTTAGCCGCTTGAGCTGCAACTCTTCCAAATTTCTTAGGCGTTACTTCTATACTTACCACATCATCTATATCATAATTTGGGTCTACTTCCCTAGATTCTTCTAAAGATATTTCATTTACTTCATCAAAAACTTCATCAACTACAATTTTTTGTGAGTAAACATGAATTTCTCCATTCTCTCTATTCATTGTAACCTTAACATTTTGACTGTTTCCACCATGGTTAGCATAATTCTTTTTATATGCAGCAACTAGCGCATCTTCTATGGTTGTGAATAATAGATCTTCACTAATCCCTTTTTCCTTCACTATTTCTTTTAAGGCTTCAATAAATTCCTGATTCATTTCTCAATATACCCTCCCTTAAAACTGACCTTTTAAGCTAATATTTGAAATTTTTTCTCTATCAATAGATATTTCTTCTCCAGTATCACATTTAATCTTCAATTCCTCATTACTACAACTTATTAGCTCACCTTCATATTTTTTCTTTCCATTTAATAATCCAGATATTTTAACTAATATGTTATGTCCTACATACTTCTGTATATGTTCATCCGTGTGGAGAGTTCTTTCTAATCCTGGTGAGGAAACTTCCAGATAATAACCTTCTTGAATAGGATCTTCTATATCTAATACTTCACTAACTGCTCTACTTACTTTTTCGCAATCCTCTAAAGATATTCTACCCATTTCTTTATCTATGTATATTCTTAAATAGTTATCTTTTCCCTCTTTTACGAATTCTAAATGATATAGCTCATAACTTAATTCTACTACTATAGGCTTTACTAAAGCTGTAACTTTATCTATCAATACGCTTTTATTCATCGTAATCCCTCCTTACCTATATGCTTTGCAATTTTTCATAAAAAAATGAATTTTTAAAAAAATATCACATAAAAAATCCGCTCTAATTTAAAAACGCAACTGACGCTGCGTTTTTTGCAAATAGAAAGAGCAGGATGTAACCCACTCTCCACCGTTAAACAAACTTCTGTAGATTTACTAAACTCATTCTAACACACTGTATTAGTTATTTCAAGAAAAAGTTAGCAGATACTTAAAACAGTGACAGTTGATTGGTTTCTGGCAGCCCATATAAACATCCATGATTTCCTAAAGTTTCTATAACAGTTTTTGAAACTTTAGCTCTTAATCTTAAGTCTTCCTTTGAAATAAATTCACCCTGTTTTCTTACCTCTACAATATTTTCAGCTGCGTTTTCTCCAACTCCTTGTAATGAATTAATAGGCAGTCTTATACATTCACCTTCAATTAAGAACTTTACAGCATGAGATTTGTATATATCTACTTTTAAAAACTTTATACCTCTTTTATACATTTCATAGCTTAACTCTAATATAGTCAGCAGTCCTTTGTTTTTTTGAGTAACATTATTCCCCATGACATAAAGTTCATTCATTTTTCGTTTTATAGCTTCTTCTCCCTTTATCACTATCTCTGCATCGAATTCATCTGCTCTTACAGTAAAATAAGTTGCATAATACGCATTGGGATAATACAGTTTAAAGTATGCTATTCTTACTGCCATCATTACATAAGCTACTGCATGCCCTTTAGGGAACATATATTTTATCTTTTTACAAGATTCTATGTACCAATCAGGTACCTTGTGTTCCTTCATTATAGCTTCATTTTCTTCTGTAAGTCCTTTACCTTTTCTAACTTTTTCCATTATAGTAAATGTAACTTTTGGTGGTAATCCTTTGTAAATCAGATATGTCATTATCATCTGCTGGATGCTGTATAGGAGTAAAATTATATATTTCATTATCACTAGGAACAACCATAATTCCTCCTGGATGCTGACCTGAGGTTCTTTTTATACCTGTACATCCTTTAGACAATCTTTCAATTTCTGCTTGTGGAACTTGTATATTTTTTTATCTAAGTATTTTTTAACAAAACCATAAGCAGTTTTTTCTGCTATAGTTCCCTATAAACTTGACCAGCCTCACAGGCAGAACCTATTATTAATCCTTCCCTATATTTCATTATTAAGCTTTTAGGCATTCTAGGCCTTTTAAAGAAATAATTTAAATTAGACTCTGAAACAAGTTTATATAAATTTTTAAGACCAACTTGGTTTTTTACTAATATTATTAGATGATAAGTAGGTTGTTTTTTTATATCTATATTGCTTAAAAACTCCTTGTTTAATTCCGAGATAGTTAAAATATTCTTTTCTCTTAACAACTTAAAACAGTACAATAATATTTCTGCAGTGGCCTTTGCATCATCACTGCTCTATGATGATTTTGTAAAGATATTCCTAAATGCTTTGCCACAACATCCAATTTAAATCTTTTAAGCTGTGGAAATAAAAATTTACTTAATGGTATTGTATCCATTATAGGATTTTTAAATTCTAAACCTTGATCTGCACAATTCTTTTTTATAAACGATGTATCAAAACTAGCATTATGTGCTACTACTACTGAATGTCCTATAAACTCTATAAATTTAGGTAAAATTTCATTTATATTTGGAGAATTTGAAACCATCTCATCTTTTATTCCTGTAAGTTCCATTATATTTAATAGTATGTTAATCTCTGGATTTACAAACTCGCTGAATGTATCTACTACAGTTCCATTATCTATTTTTATAGCACCAATTTCTATTATCTTATCATTATTGCTAGAAAGACCTGTAGTTTCAATATCAAACACTACATATCTAGAATTCAAATCTCTATCTTCTCCATTTATCACTATAGGCTCACCATCATCTACTAAATAAGCCTCTATACCATAAATTAATTTTATATTATTTTTCTTTGCAGCATCCATAGCACTCATTTGAGTATGTAAATGTAGTTCTACCCTTTTATCTTCAGCAGTATTAGTTTTTACTATATCCTTTGCCATTATAACTACTTCTTTTGCATAAGGATCATTTATGCTCCTACCTATAATTATGGAACTATCTGTTGATGCTGAAGCGCCTCCATTATTGGAATACGATGAATTTTTTGCTCTAGGATTTTTTTGACTATAGCTATTTTCACGTTTAACTTCAGTGCTTACTGATACACTTTTTTCTTCTATAACTTTTTTAATGTACTTTTTTTCCTCACTGTCCATGTTTTTGAAATAAATTGATTCATGACAATTTTCATCATAAACTAGATTGACATTGCAATTTATTCCAAAAATACTCTTTATTTAACTATTTATAATTCTATCCATATTTTTCTTTTTCAATAGGCTATGCATGAATTTATTTTCATAATATATGTTCAGTTCATTTTCTTCTATTTTTTTAGAAGATTCTAATAAACAATTTCTACACACTGGTGCATAGCTAGATATTACATTTACTATTTCAAACCAGTACTTTTCACACACTTGTTCCAATGTTACATTAGATAATCTTTATAATAAATTAAATCAATATTTTTAAAGCAACCAAGCTTTTTACTTATTATTTCTTTAATTCTATTTTCAATATTATTACTTAAATTATTTATGGATTTAAGTATTATCTTTAATTTATTGCTTTTTTTTAAATATTGTATTTTCAATAATTTTATACTTATGTTTTCCTCAATAATATCACTACTGCAGTCTATATCCTCCTGAAGCATTTTTATGAGATCAACACTCATGAATTTATTCCTCCTATAATTAGGATGTTACATATTTTCGATTTCTTTTAAAAGTTCATCTACTAAATCTTTTTCATCTACTTTCTTAATAATTTTACCTTTTTTAAATATAAGTCCTTCTCCATGACCTCCCGCAATACCTATATCTGCTTCCCTAGCTTCCCCTGGTCCATTCACTATACATCCCATTACAGCCACTTTAATATTTTTATTACACTCGCCTAATTTTTTTTCCACTTCTTCTGCTATTTTTATTAAATTTATTTCAGTTCTCCCACATGTGGGACATGAAATAAATTCTACTCCTTCATTCAAGTATCCTAATGCTTTCAATAGTTCCCTTCCAACTCTTACTTCTTCTACAGGATCACCCGTTAACGATACTCTTATAGTATCACCTATTCCTTGAGATAAGAGAGATCCTATACCAATACTTGATTTAATAGTTCCTCGCCAAAGAGTCCCGGCTTCAGTAACTCCAAGGTGCAGAGGATAATCTACTTTTTCTGATATTATTTTATAGCTTTCTATCATTTGAAGTACATTTGATGATTTTATAGATATTACTATATCATCAAAATTTACATTTTCCAAAATGTTAACATGTTCAAGTGCACTTTCCACTAAAGCTTCAGCACAAACTTTACCATATTTATTCAATATATTTTTTTGAAGAGATCCTGAATTTACACCTATTCTTATAGGTATGTTTTTACTCTTAGCAGCTTTAGCTACTTCTCGTACTTTATCTATGCTTCCAATATTTCCTGGGTTTATTCTTAATGCAGCTATTCCGTTTTCTATAGATTTTAATGCTAATTTATAATCAAAATGAATATCTGCTACCAAAGGAACTTCTGTACATTTAACTATTTCGCTTATAGCTTCACTTGCTTCTATATCTGGAACTGCACATCTTATAATATCGCATCCTGCATTTTGAAGTTCTTTTATTTGATTTACTGTTTTACATACATTTCTTGTATCTGTGTTAGTCATAGATTGAATGGTAATCCTATAATCACCACCAACATATATATTTCCAATCTTTATTTTTTTAGTTTTCACCCTATTCATACTTTCATCTCCTATTAAAAAATTTAAAATTGAGAATGAAGATATACTCCATTCCCAATCTTAAATTCTACATTAAAATATTATATTATAGATATCTAAAACTTAATAGGATAAATTATATCCTTTATAGTTACTAAAACCATCAGTCCCATAAGTATAGCAAATCCTACATAATTTATAACTCCAATTTTGTTTTGATCCACCTTTTTACCCGTAATTAATTCAAAGAGAAATAAAAATATATATCCTCCATCTAACGCTGGAATAGGTAATAAATTGAATATAGCAAGCTGTACAGTTATATATGCTGCAAAAGCTGTAAGACTTAAAATACCCGCCTTAGCTGCAGCTCCAGAAAGTTTTATTATTGTTACTGGTCCACCAAAATCATTTTTTGAAACCTTTCCTTTAAAAGCAGTTTTAAAGAATGTAAAAGTCTGTTTGATTAATGACTTAGTTTCAGTAAATCCATATGCTACAGATTGAGTTATTGTAGGATTTTTAATTGCTACAGTAGACACACCAATCACAAATCTATTTTCATTTGGATCTTTTATTGGTGTAACTTTCACACTTTTAGTTTCACCATCACGAACATATGTTATATCCATAGGTTTACCATTAGCACCGTATATTCCACCTATGAAATCCTCCCAAGTAGAAATCTTTGATTCATTAATTTTTGTTATTTTATCTCCTGATTTTAGACCCATTACAGCTGCCGGCTGATTTGGAATCACTTTATCCACAGTAGTAGATAAATATCCTCTAGATAACGCTATAATAGCAAACAATATTATACCAAGTATAAAATTCATTACTGGTCCCGCAGTCACAATACTAAGCTTCCTCAATGGACTTTTGTTATTAAAAGCTCTAGGGTCTACGCTTTCTCCTTCATCCCCTAACATTTTTACATATCCGCCTAGGGGAAGTATTCTAATAGAATATGATGTTTCCTTTCCCTGTATTTTAAACAGTTGAGGTCCCATTCCTATAGCAAACTCTTCTACTTTTACTCCATTCAACTTAGCCAACGTGAAATGCCCAAGCTCATGAATTATAATTAAAATGCCAAAAGCTATAATGGCAGCTACAATATACAAGTATATTCCTCCTTTTGCAAATAAAAAATTATCAGTAATCAAAATTATTTTTCTTACCAATTATGTTATTGTGCTTTGTTGTTCACATATTCTTTAACTTTTTTATCTATTTCCAACACATCTTCCAAAGAATAATTTTGCTTTAATTCAAATCTATTCATACAATTTTCTAATATGTTTCCTATATCTAAGAATTTAATTCTTTATTTAAAAACAAATCAACTGCAGCTTCATTAGCAGCATTTAATATTGCGGGCATAGTTCCACCCATTTTTCCTGCTTCATAAGCAAGCTTTAGTGCTTTAAAAGTCTCCATATCTGGTTTTTCAAAATTTAATGTTTTTAAAGTGTAGAAATCTAATCTTTCAATTATTCTCTTCTCTCTTATTGGATAATTTAAAGCATATTGTATTGGTAATTTCATATTTGTATTTGCCATTTGTGCAATGACACTTCCATCCTTATATTCTACCATGGAATGTATCACACTTTCTGGATGAACTATTACCTGAATATTATTATAATCTACCTCAAATAACCAATGGGCTTCTATCACTTCTAGACCTTTATTCATAAGTGTAGCTGAGTCAATAGATATTTTTTTTCCCATATTCCATTTTGGATGTCTTAAAGCATCATCCACTGTAACCTGTAACAATTCCTCTCTCTTTTTTCCTCTAAAAGGACCTCCTGAAGCAGTAAGTAATATGTTACTTACTGATGAAGATTCATTACCTTGCAAACATTGAAAAATGGCTCCATGTTCCGAATCCACAGGGAGTATTTTTACTTTATGTTTTTTCGCCTCAGACATAACTAATTTTCCACCTACTACTAAGGTCTCTTTATTAGCTAACGCTATGTCTTTGCCTGCTTTAATAGCTTCTAATGTTGGTACCAATCCTATCATACCTACTACTGAAGTAACAACTAAGTCCACTTCTTCCAATGTACTTATAATATTCAATCCTTCTACTCCAGAGAGTATTTTCGTCTTAATTTTTTTATTAGAACAATACTCTATAACCTCTTGAAATGCCTTATTATCCATTAGCACTGCGTACAATGGTTTGAATTCTTCTATAATCTCTATAATTTTATATGAATTAGTGTTAGCAGATACAGCTGTTACTTTAAATTTTTCTTTTTCATCTCTTATTACTTGCAACGTCTGAGTCCCTATAGAACCTGTTGCACCAAGTATTGTTATATTCTTCATGCTATCCTCTCCCTAAATATGTTCCAAAACACCATAACTATTCCTACATAAGTTAATATGTCTAGTATACCACATAAAAAAAACAAAACTACAGAATTTTTTTATAGTAAGTATTAACTTAATTTTAATATTGTTAATAAATCGTAAAATTATTTATAACTTGATTGTTTTATTTAGTTGTTACTATTATCTACTATATTCCTATTATAAATGTCAAGTAGTAATACACTATTACTGAAGAAAATAATATACTATCAAATCTATCTAGTATACCTCCATGCCCAGGAATTAAATGACTATAATCCTTTACCCCTACGTATCTTTTTATTGATGACGCAGTAAGATCCCCAAGTTGGCAGAACATACCACAAACTGTACCTATAATAATAAAATGATAAATTGGTAGATTAATTCCTTTTAAATTAAGTATAAATCCAAATACACCACAAGCTAAGGTACTTCCAAACATTCCACCTATAGACCCCTCTATAGTTTTTTTAGGACTTACTTTTGGACACAATTTTCTCTTACCAAATGCTTTTCCAGTATAATAAGCTGCAGTATCGCACAGCCATGAAGAAATAAATATTAACCACACCAAATAATTACCATAGGTTTTATTATTGACTAACACAATAAAGCTGAAAAAAATAGCTACATATAAAAATACTAGTACAGTAATAGCTATATCTATAAAATTATACTCAACATCTAGAACAGGTATACACATTAAAATTAAAACTGATATTATAAGCATAAAAAATGTAAGTTGCAAATCAATATTTTTATTTAAGGTTATATAATAAACTATGCACAGCAAATAACCTACTATACTTATACAATTTATATTTTTTTCTTTCACGACTTTATAGAACTCATACATGCCGAATAAGGACAAAAACATAACTCCATACTTTAAATATGTTCCTCCCAAAAATACAAATATAAGAAAGGGTGCCAATATGACAGCTCCGACATATCTATTATTCACGTCATCATCTCCTAAACTATAATTTTTATCCATTAATTGCTATAACAAGCCCTGCTTTTATATAAATCTTTGTAAGGCTTTTCAATACGGATTGTAATTAGTAAAAATATAAATTAAATGTATTTCTACATTAGGAGAAAAATCAACCATAATTTTCAATTCTCCAATTTTAGCCTTCACTTGTTATTTAACGGTTCCAAATCTTCTATCTCGGTTTTGATAATCATATATAGCTTTATGTAAATTTTCTTTTTTAAAATCAGGCCATTTTATATTAGAATACCAAAATTCTGAATAAGCACACTGCCATAATAGAAAATTACTAAGTCTTTGTTCGCCACTTGGTCTTATTATCAAATCTGGGTCAGGCATATTTTTAGTATACATATAATTTGATATAAGAACTTCATTTATATCTTCTTCTTTTATATTATTGCATTTTATATCATCACATATAAGTTTAAATGCACGAACTATCTCATTTCGCCCACCATAATTTAAAGCCAGATTCAAAGTTAATCCAGTATTATTCTTTGTATTATTATAAGCATCAATCAATTCATTTTGGCAAGTTAACGGTAGTTTTGATATATCACCTATATGATTTATAATAACATTGTTATTGTTTAGTTCTTTAAATTCTTTTCTCAAATATTGCACTAATAAGTTCATTAGTGCACTAACCTCATCAGAAGGTCTTTTCCAATTTTCCGTAGAAAACGCATATAATGTTAAATACTTAACACCTAATGCACTGCAAGCTTTTACGATTTCTCTTATAGTTTCAACTCCAGCCTTATGTCCCATAGTTCTTGGAAGATTTTTTTCCTTAGCCCATCTTCCATTACCATCCATTATGATAGCTATATGCATTGGAATATTATTCATATCAAGCTCTAATTTTTTATAGCTATTATCAGTATTTTTCTTATAATTAAAAAAATTGAACATATGCTACTCTCCATTCATAAGTATGATAATTAAAAGTATTTTTTAATTAAAAATCATTAATATTCATATTATATGTCATAGTTAATAAAAACCTGCGAATCCGCAGGTTTGAATAATTATATTGCCATAATTTCTTTTTCCTTAACTTCCATAAGCTTATCTATTTCCTTAATGAAGCTATCAGTTTTCTTTTGGATTTCATCTTCAGCCTTTTTAATTTCATCTTCTGATATGTCATTTTCTTTTTTTAGTGATTTTACCTTATCATTACAATCTCTTCTTATGGATCTAATAGCAACCTTTGACTCTTCTCCAGCTTTCTTTACATTTTTAACAATATTTTTTCTTGTTTCCTCTGTAAGTTCTGGAATTATAAGTCTAATTAATTCTCCATCATTACATGGGTTAATTCCTAAGTCTGATTTTAATATAGCTTTTTCAATAGCTTTTATTGAGCTCTTATCCCAAGCCTGTATAGCAAGTATTCTTGATTCTGGAACAGATATGTTTGCAAGCTGACTTAATGGAGTCATAGCTCCATAATATTCAGCTTCTATTCTATCTAGCATTGCAGGATTAGCTCTTCCTGCTTTCATAGAAGCCAGCTCTTGTTTAAATACTGAAATAGTCTTAGTCATTTTTTCATCTGATTTAATAATAATTTCTTTAATCATAGAAAAATACCTCCTTATTTAATTATTCTTTGCAAACTAATGTACCAATTTCTTCTCCCATTATTGCTTTTCTTATGTTTTGCGTATCATCTAATCCAAATACTAAAATTGGAATATCGTTATCCATGCATAATGACGTTGCTGTAGAGTCCATCACTTGCAGTCCTTTTTCTAATACTTCTATATAGTTTAATCTCTTAAACTTTATAGCATCTGAATATTTATGAGGATCTTTATTGTACACTCCATCTACTTTTTTAGCAAGAAGTATGACATCCGCTTCAATTTCAGCTGCCCTTAATGCTGCAGTAGTATCTGTTGAAAAATATGGATTTCCTGTACCAGCAGCAAAAATCACCACTCTGTTTTTTTCCAAATGTCTCATAGCTCTCCTTCTTATAAAAGGTTCAGCCACTTCTTTCATTTCTATGGCAGTTTGTACTCTTGTTTTTACTCCAATGTTTTCAAGTGAGTCTTGAAGAGCTAAAGCATTTATGCATGTGGCAAGCATTCCCATATAGTCAGCAGTAGTCCTATCCATTCCTTCTCCGCTTCTGCCCCTCCAAATATTACCTCCACCTACAACTGCACCTACTCCTACTCCCATGTCCACTAAAGCCTTTATTTCTTTAGCTATTTTATTAGTAACTTCGAAATCTATTCCGTAACCTTTTTCTCCAGCTAAAGCTTCTCCTGAAAGTTTTAACATTATCCTCTTATATTTAGCATTACACATATATTATACCTCCAAATTGTATAAAATTACATAGCATTTAATGTTTAAACTTCATCATCACAATTTTTTTGAAGCAAACATCTCACTAATACCTTAAAAAAAGAGAACACGCAGTGTTCTCTTTTCAGTTACTATTTACCCTGTATCTGCTTCTGAACTTCTTCAGCAAAGTTTTCTTCTTTCTTTTCGATTCCTTCACCTTTTTCAAATCTTACAAAAGTAGATACTGTTATTGGTGCACCCACTTCTTTTGATTTTGCTTGAAGATATTTTTCAATAGTGAAATCTGCATCTTTTACCCAAACCTGTTCCACTAAACAATTTTCTTTATAGTATTTTTGAATTCTTCCCATAACCATTTTTTCAACGATTTTTTCAGGTTTTCCTTCATTTAACGCCTGTACTCTGTATATTTCTTTTTCTTTTTCTAATTCAGTGTTATCTACTAAATCTCTATTTAAAAATAAAGGATTAGTTGCAGCAACTTGCATAGCTATATCTTTTGCAACTTCTTTTAAAACATCACTTGCTTTTTCACATTCAAGCTTTACAAGAACACCTATTCTTCCGCCACCATGTATGTAGCTTGCAATTACTCCATTTTCAACAGTAAGTTTTTTAAATCTTCTTACTGCCATATTCTCTCCAAGTTTTGCTATTAATGCAGTTACAGCGTCTTGAACTGACTTACTGTCATCTGCTATGTACTTTTCTTCAACAAAACTTTCTATAGTATCAACATTTGTAGTAGCTATCTGCTTTGAAACATTTCCAGTAAACTCTACAAAAGCTTCATTAACAGCAACAAAATCTGTTTCACAGTTAACTTCTACTATTGAAGCAACCTTTCCATCTTCTGAAATATAAGTTTTAACTATACCTTCTGCTGCTATTCTACCAGCTTTTTTAGCTGCAGCTGATAATCCCTTTTCTCTTAATATTTCAACAGCTTTTTCTGAATCTCCATTAGATTCATTTAAAGCCTTCTTGCAGTCCATCATGCCTGCTCCAGTTATTTCTCTTAACGCTTTAACCATCTGTGCAGTTATCATTGTAAATTCCTCCTATTCAAACTTAATTTAAAAGGTAAATGAAGAACTGTTTTTTCTTCATCTACCTCAATAAATTATTCAGCTAATTGTTCTCCCTGTCTTCCTTCTATAATAGCATCAGCCATTTTAGCTGTTATTAATTTTACAGCTCTTATTGCATCATCATTTCCAGGTATTACATAATCAACTTCATCTGGATCACAGTTTGTATCAACTATAGCTACTACTGGAATACCAAGAATTTTAGCTTCTAATATAGCATTTTTTTCTTTTCTTGGATCAACAACAAATAGCGCTCCTACATTTCCAGAATTCATTTCCTTTATTCCGCCTAGGTTTTTCTCTAATTTTTCTTTTTCATTGTTAAGTTTTATAACTTCTTTCTTTGGAAGAACTTCAAATGTTCCGTCTTCTTCCATTTTCTCTAATTCTTCTAACTTTCCTATTCTAGCCTTTATTGTTGTAAAGTTAGTCATCATACCACCAAGCCATCTATTGTTAACAAAGTGCATTCCTGATCTCTTTGCTTCTTCTTTAATAGCTTCTTGTGCTTGTTTCTTAGTTCCAACAAATAGGATATCTTTTCCTTCTTCTGAAACGCTCTTTACAAAGTTATAAGCTTCTTCAACTTTTCTAACTGTTTTCTGTAAATCAATAATGTAAATTCCGTTTCTTTCTGTAAATATGTATGGAGCCATTTTAGGATTCCATCTTCTTGTTTGATGTCCAAAATGAACACCTGCTTCTAGTAATTGTTTCATTGATATTATACTCAACAACTAACACCTCCTTTCATATATAAACTTAATACATTTGGATGATAGTATATCATAAGATTGACAGGGGATCAAGACTCTTTTTAAAGTAAATAT
>CAZKOJ010000108.1:0-15192 GCA_964554365.1 uncultured Clostridium sp.
TGAAAAGTAGATATAAAGAATTTGGAATACTTTATATTATAGGTTCATCAAAGAAACAAATACAGAGGATGATAAGTATTGAAAATATAATTATTACTTCAGTATCGGGAGTAGTAGGAATAATACTCGGAGTAGTTTTTTCAAAAATACTTTTAGCAGTTAGTGGAAAGTTATTAGGATTTAATGCGCTAGGATTTTATATTCCAGTTAAAGCTATGAGTATTACTTTTATCGGATTTATAATGATAGGAATAGTAATTTCAATATTTTGTTCCTTCATTATAAAAGAAGATATGGTCTTAAAATTACTTAAAGGAACTAAAAAACCAAAAACTGAACCAAAATCATCTATTATTCTTGTTATTATATGTGTAGTATTGCTGACAGTAGGATATTATTTATCAATTACATGCAGTGAAAAGACAATACCCTATAGAATAATACCTGTAACAATAATGGTTATTGTAGCAACTTATCTTTTATTTTCAGAGTTAAGTACCTTTGTAATTAAGTCTATTAAAAAAAATAGAAATTTATATATGAAGAAAACTACAGTATTATGGGTATCAAATTTGCTGTACAGAATAAAGGATAATACAAGAATGTTTTTCTTGATTACAATAACTACAACTGTTGCTCTTTCAGCAGTAGGATCAGTATATGCCTACTGGCGAGATAAAGAGGATCAAATAAATAGAAATTTTCCACAAGCATTTTTCTTTTCTGATATTCATAATAATAAAAATAAAGTTGATTTTAAGGCTAATTTCATAGAAACTTTCCTTAAAAATAAAAACATAGATTATACTGAAGCTAATGGTGAACTGAAGTTTATCATTTCAAATGGGGCACAGGATAAAGTAGTTGTAATTAAAGAAGATACTTATAAAGAATTAGCAGCAACACTAGATTTAAATACTATTTGGTTTAATAAAAATGAGGCAATAATGACAACTGCTTCAGCAGAATATAAAGAAAAAAGTGTTGTTTTAGATAATATAGAATTACAAGTTACAAAAAAAATTAATAAGCAAATAATACCAACATTTTATGGAGATGTATATGTAGTTAAAGATCATGTATATGAAAAGATAAATGGCACTAAGGCTTACTTTGAAACATTTAATGTAAAGAAGTATAAGGATACATTGAATATATGTAATAACTATATTGATAAATTTGGAGAGGATGAAGGAGAGAAGATTTATAATAATGTTTTCAAGGTTCATATATATAATAATTTTTTCAAAGCACATATATTAGAAAGTACTAAAATAGCATATGGTGTAATTTTGTTTAGTGTAATATTTATAGGACTTATTTTCTTTGTAACAACTGCAAGTTTCTTGTATAACAAGTGCTATATGGATATTATAGAGGATAAAAACAAATATAAACAGTTAAATAAAATAGGCTTAACCTATAAAGAAATAAAAAAGGTATTAAATATTGAGATAGGGGTATTATTTTTACTGCCTTATATAATTGCTGTGATACATTTTCTATTTGCCATTAGTGCGTTAAAATATGCTTTTGAAATTGAAATAACAGTACCAGCATTTCAGGTAATAGGAATTATGCTCATTGTTCAAATCATGTATTTCCTTATTATAAGAAAAAACTATTTATTAGAGATTAAAAAAAGTTTATTATAGTAAATAAGATATAGGGACAAGGTTTTATAAGTAGTGGATTTTAAAGGTCGTGCTTCGCCTCCACAATAGAAACTCTCGATGGTACAGAAATGTATTGTAGAGGGTTTTTATCTTTTGTTTAAATAAAAGATAGGACTATCAATGGTGAACTGTACCACAAATGACGTAGATTTTTTTGTGTATATTTTTGTTGAATAATTATTTCTTATCTAAATATTATTTGCATGAAAAGAAAATAATCTATCTAATATCGTTGAGAAACTGGATTCAATGAACAAAGGTAATATATTACATTATACAGAAAGTGTAGAGAAGGAATATAATAATAGTATATAAAGGTTTAAATAAGGATTTATTTTATGTACAAGCCTTAAAGATTAACATAAAGAAATTAAAATAAACAAGAATTTAAAAAGTAATTTATTTGCGAAAAAATGAAATATTACAGTAAGCAATGGAAGGGAAAAGTATAATGATAAAAAAGAAATATCTATTATTTGTTAGTTGTTTAATATGTAGTTTAATTCTTATATCAAATAGTGTATCGGCTTCTCCAGTTGAAAAAAGATTTTGGGGAAGTAATAGATACAACACCTGCATTAACATATGTGATAATAATTGGATTAAATCTGATTATGCAGTTTTGGTTTCAGGAGAGGCTTTTCCAGATGCACTTTGTGCCGCACCTTTAGCTAAAAAATTTGATGCACCCATAATATTAACTATTAAAGAAAATTTAAGTGATGATATAAAAAATCAGCTAAATCGATTGGGTGTAAAAAATGTATTTATAATAGGAGGTACTGGGGTTATATCAGGGAATATTGAAAATCAATTAAGTTCCATAAGTATAGAAGCTAAAAGGATATCAGGAAGTGATAGATATGAAACTAGTTCAAAGGTTGCACAGCTTATAGGAAGTGATAATGGAGTAGTGCTAGCTTCAGGAGAAAACTTTCCAGATGCAGTATCCATAGCACCCATGGCAGCAGTTAAGCAAATGCCTATTTTGTTAACTACTAAAAACCTATTGCCAGGCAGCATAGATAATTATATAAAAGCTAATAAGGCAGATAAGTGTTATGTAGCTGGAGGTAAAGGAGTAATTAGTGATAGTGTCATTAAAAATATTAATAATGTTAAAAGGTTAAGTGGTATGGATAGGTATCAGACAAATTTAGCTATAATTGATGAATTTGCAAAAGATATAGATTTTAGCAATATTTATATATCAACAGGAGAAGGCTTTGCAGATGCATTATCTGGTTCAGTAGTAGCAGCAAAATCAAAATCACCTATTATACTCACAGATGGGAGTGTATCGCTTAAGGAAACATCACTTGCATCTAATATACCTTCTATAATTCAGCTAAGCATATTAGGTGGTGAAGCAGTTGTATCAGAAATGGCTGTACAAAACTTATTAAGTGATAAAATAGAGAGTAGATTTAAGCTTGGAGATGAGTTGTTAATAAGCAAATATAGCGATTTAATAAAAGATAAAAGTGTTGGACTTGTTACTAATCAAACTGGTGTAAACAGCAGTGGGACAAGTACCATTGATTTATTAGCAAACTATGGTAGCACTAAGTTAGTAGCCCTTTATGGTCCGGAACATGGAATAGATGGAAAGTCTAAAGCAGGAGATTATGTAAAATCTTATATTGATACAAGATTAAATATTCCTGTATATAGTCTTTATGGTGATACAAGAATGCCTACAAAAGACATGCTTTCTAACGTAGATGTTTTAGTATTTGATATTCAGGATATAGGAGCACGCTCTTATACTTATATGTCTACATTAAATTATTGTATGAAAGCTGCAGCTGAATATAATAAAGAAATTGTTGTTTTAGATAGACCTAATCCATTGGGTGGAGAAGTGTTTGATGGGCCTGTATTAGAAGATAAATATAAGACCTTTGTGGGAGTAGATAATATACCAATGACTCATGGAATGACTGCTGGTGAATTGGCTCAGTTCTTTAATAGAAACATAGGAGCTAAACTTACAGTAGTGTCTATGGAAGGATATAAAAGAAATATGACTTTTCAAGATACTGGATTAAAATGGATACAAAGCTCCCCTTATATACCTAACATAAATTCTGTTTTCTGTTATTCAGCTACAGGGCTTGGTGAAGGAACTACAGTACACCAAGATGATTATTTTACCTGGGTTGGTGGAATAGGAATTAATTCAAGTAAATTTGCAGATTTGTTAAATGGAGCTGGTTTGTCAGGCGTTAGTTTTTCACCAGATTCACGAAATGGGTTTGGTGGAGTAAAGCTTCAAATCACAGATTACCATACATTTAATCCTGCTAGAACAGGAATATATGTACTAGCTTATGCTCATTCATTAAATAACTTCAATGTTCCTAAGAGTGGGGATACAATTAATATGTTTGATAAGATAATGGGTACTAACAAAATTGGAGAATATTTAGAGCAGGGGTATACTCCTCAGCAGATTGAAGCTGAATATAAGAGTGAACTTGATGCATTTAAGGCAGAAAGAGAAAAATACTTAATATATAAATAAAATTTTATATATTCTAAAAGAATCCTGTAAATAAGCAGGATTCTTTTAGTTTGTAATACTGGTGTAACAAAGGAAAAAGATTATTTGGATGTTAAAATTAAATCTAACAATTGTTTTTTAAAATAAACAACTTAAAAACTATTTTTTCATTTTCTATGCTTCCCTTTATAAAACCATGATGAATTTTTGATATCTCTTGGACTATAGATAATCCAAGTCCGCTTCCTTGTTGATTGCGAGATTTATTCTTCTTATATAATCTTTCAAAGAACCTTTTTATTTCATCTTCATACGTCTCCTCTTTTACCATGTTCAAATAACCTAATATTGAGGTTAAAGGAGTTCTTAAATCATGAGAAACATTTGTTAAAAACTCTTTCCTTTTTTCATCTTCTTTTTGAAGGTCTGATGCCATATGATTTATATTTTCTGCTAACTCCCTTAATTCATTTTTGTATTTTAATGGTACTCTATGTGAAAGGTTTCCTTGTGCCATAATTTTAATTGATTTTTTTACATTTATAATATAAGTTATTCTGCCAAAACTAAGTAAAGTGAAAGTTATCATAAATATAAAGAGTGAAGCCATTTCTGTAGCAAATCCTGAAGTAGTATATCCAGAAAAGACAAAGTATAGATAGTATCCATCCTTTAAACAATCACAGATTGTTATTTCTGATAAGGCATTATTAAATTTATAAGCAGAGACTTCTTTTTTTCCATCTTCAATTTTGTCTGCAGTTATTTTTTTTACATCTTTATGAATTAAAGCCCTTTGGCAAGTTGGTTTCTTCGGGCCATTTTGTTTTTTGATCAAAGCTTATATTTGAAATACTGTTTAAAGAAACCTGAGAAATATCTTTTCCACAAAAACCCCATATTCTTTCCAATTCAGAAGGATGCTTTTCTAATTCCTTTTCTGTTACAGCTTTTGAAAGCTTTTGTGGATTAATTCCTAAATAAGGATGATTCATTTCCTTAAACTTATAAAATCCAAAAGCACCTACTATTCCACCTACAATTATAACTGTAGGTGAAATAATTAATATTTTTTTCACCATTTTTTATATTCATCTCCCTAAATTAAATTTTCAATTATCATTTTAAAGAATGAATATTTATATTTTATATAGTAAAAATAAAGAAAAAATAAAGATTTTTATGAGAAAGTACTAATAGTCTCCTCTTCCTACTTTATCAATATTAACCTTAACATTAACCTTTATTTCTGATTCGCTTATTACTTTATCCCAATCTGTACCTTTATTTCTTCCATATTTTGATGCTGCGACCCTTCCTAATTCTAATAAATCTGACTTGTATTGAGTTCTCATCCTATTTATAAAATCATTACACATAAATTCTATTTTTTCTGACATATCTTTTTCAAATTGTTTTTCCACATCAACTTTGCTATTAATATCTTTATACAGCTCATTAGATACTATTTCACCCTGGAAATTTAAATTAATTATAAAGCTGTATTTTCCATCTTTTTTAGTACACTTTACATTCTTTTTAACATGTGCTTTATAATTTATATATTCTTTATAGTTTTTTTGTAAGGATAGTATACCTTTAACATTATGACGTCTTAGTAAATTTAATGTATCAGAATCTTTCGTATTAAGTTTACCTATCATTTTATCTTTTTGGAATATGGCCATTCCTGTAAATTTTATATTGTCATCCTCTAATTCTATATAAGGTAAAACTATACTTCTACCTTCAGCATCTTCACGTACAAATACATCAACTAGTTGATAATCCTCTGAAAAAAAGTGATTATTTCGCAACTTTTCTATTAAACCCTCAACATATTATGCGGAGTTTAAAAAACCTTTAGGTTTATAGTTTAATAGATGTTCTGCCTTTCCTTTACATACCACTACAACACCTAAATCATTAACATTAGTATTATTATATAATACGTCTGTTAAACTATGTATACCTAGTTCGGCTTGTTGCTCACTTATTATAAAAATCCTTTCTCCTCCAAGTACAAATTTTTTACTTAGTATCCTATCTCTGTCTTTTCTTGCGTCTCCTATAGTATATCCTTTTCCCGTATATACTACAGTATTACCTTTCTTATTGCCAGCTGTAGTACTTTCACCAGCTGTACTACCTTCATAAGTATATATACTTACAGGTATACTATAAATCATGTTTCCATCGATACCTTTTTCTACATCAAAACCTTCCCCTGATGGAATGGAAAGATTCTCCGCGAACTCTACATCTAATTTTCCAGTAAAAACAACACCAATAAATATACAGAAAATAATTATTATAAATTTTTTAATTTTATTAGTTATTTTCATTTGCTCCATCCTTCTTTAGAAATATTAAAAAGGCAATTACTGATACAAACGCAATATTAAAAATTGTAACTTTAGGTATTATGAAATTTAAAAATTTTCTTCTTAATATTTCGTTTTTATACATTAAAGACAGATAAATAAATATAGGATATGAAAAAATACACATTTTTTTTCTATCAAATTTAGTAATATCATTAAATATAAATGTGAAAAGATAATATTCATTAGATATAGTTTTATATATAACCTGCATCCACAGAAACATAAATACGTATTTAAAATTATTTATTATTGGTGCTTTGATACTATCTGCTACTGCTAAAAATGACCACATATTTTTTGGTATTATATCTGAAGATAAATAAAATATTGTTATAAATACAGCCCAAGCGTATATAACTGCAGTAATACCAACAGCTTTCAATGCTGATTTCTCTATTTTAGTTTTATCTTTCACAAAAGGATGTATTAACAATAAAGTTTCTACAGTTGCATATTCAAAAGCTGTATCCTTACTTGCCTTTATAATATTAATAAAGCCTGAACCAAAAATTGGTTTAATGTTTATTATACTTCCAACCTTTATTGCTTGTAGGGAAATCAGCAATATTAGTATGGTGATATAGAACACCACATTATTTACCTTTCCTAATGTTTTTAAACCTTTTCTTGAAGTGTAGGCTGCAAGTAAAAATACTATAATGTAAATTTTAAAAGGAGATAAGAAAGATACAATATAAGCTCTAAGTATATTATTAAAACCAGCTGCAACGGATGTAGCATAAATAATAAATTGCAATCCAAATAATATATTTAGTATATTGCCAAAAAAATTCCCGAATTTTTTTCTGCTTAAACTTAATAAATTTTCATTTGGAAACCTTTTAATTATAAAACTAGATAAAAATATTATATATATAGGGTAGATACTTCCTATAATGGCAGAAATCCATCCATCTTGTTTAGCGGTTTTAACTACATCATTAGGTAAGCTTAAAATTCCCATTCCAGTCATTAAACCTACCAACAAGAATGTAACTTCCTTGGATGTGAGAAGATTCTTATCATCTCTATTCATTTTTCTTTCTCCTAAATTTTCTTCTAAAATCTGTTTGTCTAATTGGATTATTATTAGGAATTGAATCAGGCCTTTTATTCATCATCCATAATGGTGACCTTATGAAAATATCCTTATATTCTCCTTTATGAAGAGAAAAATAAGGCACTCCCAGATTCTCTAATGAGCAAACATGGACTAATAAAAAGAAAAACCCTGCAGTTAGTCCAAGTAGTCCTAAATAATTGGAAAGTATAAGCATAGGAAACCTAATAAACCTTACAGCTAAAGACATATCATAATTAGGCGTTAGAAAAGCAGCTATGATAGAAATTCCAATTATTAGTAATGTTGCAGAACTTATAATTCCAGCTTTCAGTGCAGCATCACCTATTATAATACCTCCAACTACGCTTAAAGTTTGGCCAACCTTGGTTGGAAGTCTTAGCCCACCTTCCCTTAAAAATTCTACTATTATTTCCATTGATAATATTTCCATAAAAGGACTTAATGCTATATTTATTCTTGATTGAATAATAGTATTAACAAATTTTATTGGAATAAGCTCTGCATTGAATTTAATAAGTGTTAAATATATAGAAGGAAAAGTTATAACTATCATTACTGAAATGGCACGTAATATCCTAGTAAATGATGATATTATAGTTCGTTGAGTATAGTCTTCAATAGCTTGAAAAAACTCTATAAATATGCTCGGAGTAAGAAGTACCATGGGAGTGCCTTCTAACATTAATGCTATTCTTCCTTCCATAAGGTTTGCTTCTACTACATCTGGTCTCTCTGTAGTACGTGATTGAGGGAAAACACTATAGGCATCATTTTCAATATATTGTTGTATATAGCCCATAAGGGAAACAGAGTCAACATCTATTGATGATAACTTATATTTTAATTCATGTAATACATTTTTATCAACTATGTTATCTATATAAATGATAGCTAGATCCCTTTGGGTACGCCTTCCAACTACCATACTTTCTATTACTAAATTTTCATCTCTAATTCTTCTTTTTATCATACTTGTATTTGTTTCCAATTTTTCAATAAAGCCTTCTCTGGCGCCCCTAACTGCTGATTCGTTAGCAGGTTCTGAAATAGGACGATAGTCTCCACTAGAAGTATCGATTATAATAGCTTCATCACTATTCTCTAGTAGAAGGGCTGTACTACCTCTTTTTAAACCATATATTAAATTATTAATATCTTTTTCTACTTTTGTGTTGCTCATAGTAATATATCGCTTTGAAATATACTCCATAATGTTAGGTTTATCTTTTAACTTTTCTTCTACATGCAGCATTAACGGATTCAATACATCTCTATCAATCATATCTTTACTTGCTAAGCCATTAATATATATAATTGCACCTTCTAGCTCTTCTTCCTTACCAATAAGAAGTGATTTGGTAACTACAATATTGTTTTTGCCAATTTTATTATTTATTAAATCCAAATTTTCCTTTAGGTTCAAATTCATTTTCACCTTCTTTTGATTGTAAACTTATAAATTTATTATTTGTTGTATCTTTAATTGTATTCAAGAATCTAATATATAAATTCAGCTATCTTGTAATCGTGGCAATCTCTATATTTCTCTTTTTACATTTTGCATAGATTTAGGATTGAATTAGAATATATTGTTAGGTTTTGTTATAATTAGTATGTTAATGTATTAGGCTAATTATAAGGGGTGTAAAAATGATTGATATGACTAAGGGTAATGCAAATAAGTTGATGATAAAATTTGCATTGCCAATGATTTTAGGAAACATATTTCAGCAATTTTATAATTTAGTTGATACTATAATAGTAGGTAAATTTGTAGGCGCTGATGCATTAGCAGCAGTAGGGTCCTCTTTTGCAATTGTGGTTTTTATAACATCAATAATAATAGGACTAACTATGGGAATGGGAGTTATTCTTGCCCAGTTTTATGGAGCAAAGGAAATGGAAAAGTTTAAGAAAACAATAATAACTTCCTTTATATTTATAGGATTGATTACTATTATATTAATGGTTATTTCCATAGGTTTTATAGATGAAATATTAGCGTTATTTAATATGCCATATAAGCTTATAGCAGATGCAAAATCTTATTTAATTATTATAATTATAGGTTTAATTTTTACCTTTATATATAATTTAGGAACAGCTTTACTTAGAGCTATTGGTGACTCTAAAAGACCTTTATATTTTCTGATTTTAGCTTCATTAATAAATGTAGTATTGGATTTGATTTTTGTTTTACAATTTGATTTAGGGGTTAAGGGAGTTGCAGTAGCTACTATTATTGCACAAGGAGTATCAGCAATATTGTGTATGATTTATGTTTGTAAAAAGCTACCTTTTATATCCTTTAAGAAGGAAGAGATAAAGATAGATAGAGATATATTTAAGTTGGTAGCAAAGTATTCTATTCTAACCTCTATTCAACAATCTATTATGAATTTTGGAATACTTATTGTACAAGGATTAGTAAATACCTTTGGGGTTACAGTAATGGCAGCCTTTGCAGCTGGAGTAAAGATAGATTCTATTGCATATATGCCTGTACAGGATTTCGGTAATGCTTTTTCGACATTTGTGGCACAAAATAAGGGTGCAGGTAAGCCTCATAGAATAAGAGAAGGTGTAAAAGGTGCAATAAAAACTATAATAGCTTTTTGTTTGGTTACTTCTACTTTAATACTTTTATTTTCAAGGAATATAATGCTTTTATTTATAGATAAAGGTGAAGAAGAAATTATAAGACTTGGAATAGAATATATATCTGTAATAGCAATATTCTATGTGTTAATTGGATTTTTATTTATGTTTTATGGTCTGTATAGGGGACTAGGTTTATTAAAAATGTCAATAGTTTTAACAGTAGTATCTCTAGGGACTAGAGTAGTCCTAGCATATGTTCTTTCAGGGACTTCACTAGGAGCTAGTGGTATATGGTGGTCTATACCTATAGGATGGGCTTTAGCTGACATCGTAGGCTTTATGGTATACAAGAAGAAAAAAATTGATTAAATTAATGAATGAATGTGCAGAAGAAAAAGTTGATAAATTTTCTAATCAAACGCTTAGATTAGAAGTTTTAGCCCAATGGTGCCCAAACTACTATTTCTTAATACAAAAAGACACTGGATAAATTTATTTTTACACAAATTTATCTAGTGTCTCCAATATACATAAAATTTCTACAATATACTAATTAAAGAATATGATATGAGTATACACAAACATATTTATTAAACTATACTTCTTGAATTTCAAGAATTCCCATTGGACAGGATTTAGTACAGATACCACATGCAATACATTTAGTTGGATTAGGCTTGTCTTCAACTTTTGCTATGATACCTTTTGGACAGGCTTCAACACATGTAAGACAACCAGTACATGCTTTTTTGTCTATCATGTATATTCCCTTAGCATTTTGTTTAATAGCTTGTTCAGGACATTTCTTAGCACATACACCACATTGATTACATACTTTTACGTTTGGAGAGTTATCTTTTTTTACATCAATTCTAATACAGGGACTATTATAAGTTTTGTAGAATGCTTCAGAGCAAACCATTTCACATGTTAGACAAGACATACATAAAGAACTATCGGTGACAACTAATTTTTTCATATTTTATTCCCCCTTAAAATTTAACTAAGCAGTGTTATTCAATACCTAAATCCCCAGTATTAATTTAAGTGTATAGCATAATAAAAGAAAAATCAATTGAAAAACTGGGTAAAAATTCAAATTGTAAATAGTAAAAATCTTAATAAGGCTGGATAAACAAAAAGGTTTTAAAGAAATAGATAAGGTTGTAAAAAAGGCAGAAAGGGAAGATATATTACTGGTCTGTGCGGTGGAAGATAAATACTATGATTATGACATTAAAGGACTTGGAAAGAAAGCATTTAGAGTAATATAATCATCTACACTATTGAAAAAGTATGTTAGTGAAAAAAGTGCTCTAATTGTTTGAATTAGTTTGATATATAATGATATTATTGTATAGAAACTTAGTTTTAAAATAAATGATAAGGTGTGTTGAAATGGAAGAGTTAAAGAAAGCTATCGATGAAATTATACAACAAGATATTATAAAATTAGTTATTAGTAATAAAATGAATAAGGATGTCGAATACAATAAAATAGTATTTGTATTGAAAGAAGATGATGTAAAAAAATATTATCAAATAGAAAAATACACTGATAAGCAAGTGTTACATGAAAATATTGATATGAATATTTTAGGAGAAAAACTTTTGGAATATGTATCATCTAATTACAAACAAGTTGCTGCTTGGTCAGATATAACTACATTTGATTTAAAAATATCTAAAAAAGGTAAAGTTTATTTAGGTAAGAAAAAAAGTGATAATGTAAAGCTGTCTAATAAAGGGCATAATAAAGAAAAAAATTATATTATTAAAGAGGGGATGCTAATAGAACCCCTTATGGATTTAGGTATTTTCACAAAAGAGGGTAAGGTTGTTAATTCAAAATATGATAAATATAAACAAATAAATAGGTTTGTTGAAATAATTGATGATGAGATTAAGAAGAATGATTTTAAGGAACTTACTGTATTAGATTTTGGATGTGGTAAGTCTTATTTAACATTTGTATTATATTATTACTTTGTAGAAATTAAAAAAATCAATGTAAAAATGATAGGATTAGATCTTAAGGATGATGTAATAAAAAAATGTAATGATATAGCTAAAAGATATAATTATGAAAATTTGCATTTTGAGTTAGGAGATATAAACGGATTCAAATATAATAATAAAGTTGATATGGTAATTACATTACATGCATGTGATACAGCTACTGATTATGCTTTACATAATGCAATAAAGTGGAATAGTAAGATGATTTTCTCTGTTCCTTGCTGTCAACATGAATTTAATAACCAAATTAAAACAGAGTCATTATCTATAATAACAAAGTATGGAATAGTACAAGAAAGAGTTTCAGCACTTATGACAGATTCAGTAAGAGCCAATCTTTTAGAAAGTGTAGGATATAAAACTCAGCTTCTAGAATTTATAGATATATCACACTCTCCTAAGAATATATTAATTAGAGCATCAAAAGCTAATATATCTAAGGATAAAAAAGAAAAAGCTTTATATGAAGTTAATGCTTTAATGAATCAATTCAATTTAAATCCAACATTATTTAATTTATTAAAGGAAGATAATTTAATTTAAGTTTTATATTGATAAATTAGTTGGAGTTTTTTATAAGGAATTAATAGACATTTAGTTCAATAATCAAAAAAATTATATGAAAATTATAGGAGAAGTTTATGGATTTTAAAGGACATCCCTCGCCTCCACCATACATATTTACGAATATATAGACCGTATTAGAGAAATCTGATACGTTTTTTTGTTTTATTAGGATTTCAAAATTTCAGTAAATAAAAAAAGAGGTCATCGCACAAGAATTTTCAAAATCTATACGACAACTCTCTTGACAAACACCGTTCAGATGCCTAATTAAATTTTAAACTTAGATATTTCTTTGTTTAATTGTTCTACACTTTCTGTGGATTTTTTTACTTCCTCAAGAATTCCATTGGATTTTTCAGTTATATCTGATACTTTTTGGGCAATATTTGTGGTTCCTTCTGCGCCTTCATTTGAAGCCTGAGCTACCTGTTCTATAGTCTTTATAACATCTTGAAGTGAAGCTAAAAGTTCCTCTGAAGTTGAGCTGAATTCTAATACAAGATTGTTTACAAACTCTGCATCTTGGTTATATTCACCTGCCACATTTAACAATGTAGTATAATCATTATGCACATCCTCTGACACAAAATTTAATAATTCATTAGAGCTGGAGGATAAATCATTTACTGAACTAGTTACTTTTTCCGTTATACGCTGTATTTCAATCACTGTATTCTTTGACTCTTCTGCAAGTTTTCTTATTTCATCTGCAACCACAGCAAAACCCTTTCCAGCTTCTCCAGCCCTTGCTGCCTCAATAGCTGCATTTAATGCTAAAAGATTGGTTTGGGATGATATCTGCATAATAGCCTCAGATAATACATTAATTTGTTCCACTACTTTTGAGTTTTCCATTGCAATTTGCAATTTATCTTTGGTTTTAGTGAATATTTCTAATGCCTTCTCTTGTGATTTTGTAACATTATTTTTAGTATTCATTGCTCTTTTATTTATTCCTTGGGCTTCTATAGCGCCTTCCTGAGCTTTTTTTGCTATAGACTGAACTGCTCTTTCTATTTCAGCTGCTGTTGCATTCATCTCTTGGGTAGAAGCTGCTGTTTCTTCCATTCCTGCAGATAATTCCTCCGTAGTTGCGGATACTTCTTCTATATTGGTATTTAAATTTTGTACATTTTCCGAAACACTATGTACTACGGATTGAATCGTATTAGATTCCTCACTTACATTTGTAATTAAAAGTTTTAATGAGGTTTGCATAATATCTATTGCATTTACAATAGCTCCTATTTCATCTTTTCTCTTTTTTAACTTTTCAGGAGTATCCATTGTAAAATCACCAGTAGCTATAAGTTTTAAATGTTTTACAGCTAAAATTAATGGACGTGAAATAGATTTTGAAATAATAAAGGTTAACCCATATCCTACACCTAAGGCAATTAAAAATATTACCAAGAATACCTTTTGTGAAGCAGTGAAATCTTTACCATTTTCAATATTTAAATCATCCGCTAATTTAGAATTATATACTGCGATTTCTTTTAAGCTATTTTGAAATTGTTCTTCAGTAGTTTCAACAGTGCTGAGTTCCGCCAGGGCTTCTTGTTGTTTTCCTTCCATGGCTAGTTTAATAGCTATATCTCTTCCTTTTATGAATTTTTCACGATGGCTTTCAACAATAGGAACTCTTTCTCTTTCATATGTATCAAGATAAGTTCTTTTATAAATTTCCCAGTTTTCTAAAAATGTTTTTTGCCTAGTTTCAATATCTTTTAATTTTTCATTTTGTTTATTTTTGTCTTCTGTATGAAGTAGTATGTAATATGAATCCGCTTCTATAGCCCTAGCTTGGTTTCTGTTATCATTTAACAATTCAATGCTCAGCAAATTTTCCTTATACATTGCTGTCATATCTTTATTTGCCTTTGAAATGTAATAATATCCTACCCCACTCATCATGCTGATAAGTAATAGTGATGCCATTGAAATAAGTATAAGTTTTAATCTTACTTTTAAATTGTTCATATTTAGTCCCGCCCTTTCTTGTACTTTCGTCATAATTATACACGATAATCCTACTTTTGCAATATATTAAAAATAACTTAGCTATGAGCGTATTATAAATAAAATTGAAGTGTTAAGTATTATTTTGAAATGTATATTATAATGATGAAAATTCTTATATTGAAAATATAGTTTTCATATTTATTATAAAGTTAGCATTAGCAAGAGTAGTTACAATAGTATTGTTATGGTGCTAGAACTGTTGTACCATAATTATGATATAAAAAGTTATTTCTGATAAAATAATAATAAACATATATCAGCAGAGGAAAAGGTATCAAGTGATTCTTAGACTTAGGTGGAGTTTGCTTATGACACTGGGCAAATTGA
>CAZKOJ010000109.1:0-15117 GCA_964554365.1 uncultured Clostridium sp.
GCCAGCCATCCGAAAATGTTTGCTGAAATTGATGAAGGTATTGTTCTCCCGGATGTTTTTCCCAAAAGTTGCTATATAGGTACGCAAAGGTGTAATCAACCTGAAATAAAACCTGTCGCTGCCCGACTGGGGAATTTTTTCAAGCGATGTAATTTCATCCTGGCTGATCGTTGCGAACAGATCTTTTATATCCTGTATAATAGTTTGCATAAGTAAGGCACCGTTAACGTATAAATACACTGCTTATTTCGATGCAGCCGGCAAAGATATGGATTGTGATTTCAGGAATCGTTCTCTGGCGATCCGGGTTCAGGAAGGGTAGACGTTAACAACATTACTCCGCTGCTTTCCTGCATTTCAGCGATGAGGCTTTCTTCATAAACATTTTTTATAGGAGTTGTTAAATGAGCTTCTTCTATATCAACCTTAGTAAGTTCTGTCATAAAGGTAGTATGTCTACAATGATCTGACCAATATGTGTCTATAACTTTTATTTCAGTAATAGTTGGATTTCTCTTTTCACTATCTCTAAAATACTTTTGGCAAAATTTTAAGTCTTCAAAGCTCATTGCAAGCCCTTTTTCTTCAACAAAAGACTTAACTTGTTCATCATTCATGTCTGTAAAGCCAGCCAATATCTCAACAGAATCTGGAACCATAACTTCCATTTCTAAAGTTTCAGGTTTTTCTAAAGAAGCTTCTCTTGAATCCACATTATTTATACAATATTTTTTTATCTTATTAAATTCTTCTTCTGATATGTTACCTTTTACTATATAAACTTTTGCTGATAAAATATTTGGTTTTTCACTTTGAGTAAGTATTTGAACACATTGAGAGGCTGAATCGGCTCTTTGATCATACTGACCTGGTAGGTATTCAACGGCAAAAATTTTGTCTTTTTCATTAACTTTTATTTCTTCTTCATAAACTATATCTACAGTTGTTTCTGAAAAGATAGTATGTTTTGATTTTATATATTCCTCTTCTGATATCCCCTCTATATCATAACGATTAACCAATCTTAAACCTTCTAAATTTACAATATTAAGGCTTTCTCTTAAATCTTCTAATATATTTTGAGCTTCTACATCAAAGCCAGGTTTTTTCTCTACAAATATTCTCTTAACAGTATTTTTCATTTTTATCCCCCTTATTTATATAGTATTTTACGAACGTTTTAAGTTTATTTTAAAATATTATTCGTTTTAATTATATCATAAATATATATTATTACAAATGTTTAATGAAAATATTTAATAAATATTTCTAAAAACACGAATATTAACGCTTATGTATTTATTTTAATATTCGTGTTTATTTTTTTGTTTTAAGTTGTTTTTTAATTTTTCCTTATTAGCAGTATTTCCTTACAATCCTTTTGTAACCTGTTAGCAGTATCATATATATATTTACTTTCTGATACTATACCCTCTGCAATATGACCTGTAATAGTTCTTATCTTAACAATATCCCCTATATCACAATTACTTAAACAATTCCCTCTAACAAAAACTTTATCATTTGAATATTTGTTATAATAATCAATTTTTTCAATCTCAATCCAACTACCTTTTTTTATCATACATTCTCCCTCCTACGCATATGAAAAATTATACAATTTAATAAATTATATGCTTTTAGAAGAAAAAAACATCCTTTATTATTAATTTATAATTTTTAATTATCCATTCAATATACATCTTATATTGATTTTTAACAGCTTCCTCAAAGCATCCTGCTTTATAGATTTTTTTAATATAACTATAAAAAAATACCGACATTTATCATATCGGTATTTCCTTTAAAAAATTATTCAATTTTATGCTAATTATTTGTATATAGGATATGAATTACATAATTCATTTATTTTTTCCTTAACCTCTGTTAAATCTTCATCTCTATTTTCTATTACATAGTTTATGAAATAAGCTATTTTTTTCATTTCTTCTTCTTTAAATCCTCTTGTTGTTACTGCTGGGGTACCAAGTCTTAAACCACTTGTAACAAATGGACTTAGTGTTTCAAAAGGTATTGTGTTTTTATTTACAGTAATCCCCACAGAATCTAGAATCCTTTCTGCATCTTTTCCTGTTATATTTTTATTTGTTAAGTCTATTAATACTAAGTGATTATCTGTTCCTCCAGTAACTAGTCTAAACCCATATTTTATAAGTTCTTCTCCAAGAACCTTACAATTTTTAATTACCTGGTCAATATATACCTTGTATTCATCTGTAAGAGCTTCTCCAAAGCATACTGCTTTGGCAGCTATAATATGCATTAAAGGACCACTTTGTACTCCTGGGAAAACAGTTTTATCTAAACTTTTAGAATATTTTTGTTTACAAAGTATTGCTCCACCTCTTGGACCTCTCAATGTTTTATGTGTAGTTGTAGTTACAAAATCTGCATATGGTACTGGTGACATATGTTTTCCAGCTGCTATAAGACCTGCTATATGTGCCATATCTACCATCATATAAGCTCCTACTTCATCACATATATCTTTTATTTTCTTAAAATCTATTTCTCTTGGATATGCACTTGCACCAGATACTATCATCTTAGGCTTATGTTTTAATGCTAAATTTCTAAGCTCCTCATAATCTATTCTTTCATTTTCTTTACTTACTCCATAAGATATAAAATTATAAAGCTTACCTGAAAAGCTAGCATTACTTCCGTGAGTTAGATGTCCACCATGATTTAAATCCATGCCAAGAACTATGTCCCCTGGCTCTAATACGCTCATATATACAGCCATATTTGCTTGTGAACCTGAATGTGGTTGAACATTAGCATATTCTGCATTGAATAGTTTTTTCACTCTCTCTCTTGCTAAGTCTTCCACTATATCAACTACATGACATCCACCATAATATCTTTTTCCTGGTAATCCTTCTGCATATTTATTGGTCAAAAAAGATCCCATAGCTTCCATTACAGATTTACTTGTAAAATTTTCTGAAGCTATAAGTTCTATACCATTTTCTTGTCTAGTCTGTTCTTTTTGGATAACATCAAAAACTGCCTTATCTGTTTTTTCTAAGTTTTGAAAATTCATGTTTTTGCCCCCTTAATAATGTTTAATTATAAATTTTAACAGCATTTATTGAAAATAAGTTAATAAATAGCCCCATAAATTAAAAAATCCTCAATAAACCTTTTATTGAAATTATAAATTGATTTTTTAGTTTTGACAAGCCATTATTTAGTTAATTTTTTGTGAAGTTTTTATAAAAACTGTTAACTTCTTATATTTATTTTTATGCTATAATAATTTTATGTATCATAATATAAATGGCTGACTGAATTTATTAATTACATCAAGGAGAATGAAATATGGATGTTAATAGAATTATAAATGGAGCTACTTATGCTGGAAAAATAATGTTAGAAAATGGGGCAGAAATTTACAGGGTAGAAGAAACTATAATAAGGATTTGTAGTTCCTATAATGTAACGAAAATAGATACATTTGTAACCATTACAGGAATAATGGTTTCTGCTTCAAATGATTATGGTCAAACTGTTTCTCTTATAAAGAGAATTAAAAAAAGAACTTTAAATTTAGAAAAAATATCTAGAGTAAATGATATATCTCGCAATATAAAAAATAAAGGATATACACTAGAACTTATGGAAACAGAATTAAACAAAATAGATTTATCAAAACCTTACAATAATAAATTAAATATACTAGCTTCTGGTATAGTCGCTGCATTTTTCACCTTAGTTTTCGGTGGAAATATAAGAGATTTTTTTGTTTCTTTTTTGATAGGTTGTTTAATCAGAATAACATCTATCAAGTTAAATTCTTTACAAACTAATGAATTTTTTATAAATATTTTATGTGGATCTTTGACTGCATTTATAGCTTTATCCAGTACTCATTTAGGTATTGCACATAACTCAGATAAAATTATAATAGGATCTATTATGCTGTTAGTTCCGGGACTCGCTATAACAAATGCTATTAGAGATACTATATCTGGTGATTTGATTGCAGGTATTTCAAGAGGAATTGAAGCTTTTTTAATTGCTATAGCTATAGCAGTTGGCTCTGGAGTTATTGTTAAATTATGGTTTATTTACTTTGGAGGTGTATAGATATGTTACTAAATGTTTTGTATACTCTAATAGCTACTTTGTGTTTTGGAGTTTTATCTAATATAAGAGGAAAAAATTTAATTTTTGCTGCTTTAGGTGGTGGTTTAACCTGGCTTTTTTACTTAACAACTTCTTCTTATTTTCACATTACTAATATGTTTTGTTTTTTTATAGCCTCAGTAATTGCTTCTGCATATTCTGAAATTATGGCTCGTGTTCTTAAAACACCTGTAACTACTTTTATTATATGTGCAATTATCCCTCTGGTACCTGGTGGAGGAATGTACAATACCATGTTAGAATCTGTACAAGGTAATGTAAATGCATCTTTAATTTTAGGACTTCAAACTTTATATATTGCTGGTACCATAGCTGTAGGTATTTTTTCCGTATCTTCTATTGCAAGAATACTAGTATTATTTAATAAAAAAACTATTTCTAAATAAAAAAAACTGCCATGCAGTTTTTTTATTTTATAAACATAGTAAGAGTTGAAACTAATTCTTCTATTTTTTCTTCTTCCGATTTATCATCATCTCCACATAGCAAACATCCTTTAGCATAATTCTCTAAAATTATACCTCCTACCTTATTCACAGCCGCCCTTACTGCTGCCACTTGTATCAAAACATCTTTGCAGCAAACATCATTTTCTACCATTTTTTCAATTCCCTTAATTTGCCCTTCTATTCTTCTAAGCCTTGTTTGAATATCTTTTTTATTTACTACTTTTTTTTCTCCCATGAATTTATCACTCCTACATTTTGCTCTTAATTATTTAATATGAATTTCTCTATAACTTCACCAATTGCTCCATTATTATTATCTTTTTCTGTTATATAATTTGCAAATTCCCTTGCACATTGCCTGCCATTTTTAACTGATATTCCAAGCCCTGCTTGTTTTATCATACTTATGTCATTTTCATCGTTTCCTATGGCAATACATTTTTCTATTGGTATTTCATAATGCTGTGCTAAAATCTTTAATCCATTACCTTTAGATGTTCCATTTGCTAATATTTCTATATTATTTATTTCTGATTTTGTAGTGTCTACACCATACAAATTATCTATTTTATTTCTTACAGAATCTAAATACTCTATGTCGTCATCTATAACAACTATTTTATCTATATTTGAATTGCTATTTATTATATAATCTTTAGCATCTTTTATAATCCTTATTTCCATTCTATATTTTTTATCTAGTTTTCTATTAAAATTATAAAATTTCTCTGCTGCATAATTAAATTGTTCCGTACAGAAAATATCTCCATCATAAAAATGATAGTATATATCTTTCCCTTTTCTTAAAGTATCTACAATATTTATAAGGTTATTTTTTGATATAGTATTTGAATAAATTACCTTTTTAGCATGATCCAGTATTACAGCTCCATTTCCACAAATCATGGGTTGATTTTTAGCTATAGTTTCTTCATAAAATTTTAAGCCTACCGGAACTCTCCCTGAAGCTATTACAAATTTAACACCCATTTCAATAGCTTTATTTATCATATTTAAATTATACTGAGATATACGTTTATCATCATCTAACAGAGTTCCATCCATATCTACTGCCATAATTTTATATTTCATTTACAAGTTCCTCCTGCATTTTAATTTATTAAAAATTCTCTTTTAAATAAATAACCATAGTACTAAAGACTTCATTTTTAACATAATTTAATTTAGGGGTGATTGTATTGAAAAAAGTGTCATTTTTCCTATGTACTTCATTCATTATAGCTATTTTATTTATGGGATGCAATTATAATTTAGGTAATATGATTTTTAGCAAAAATAAGCCAAATAATTTTTATTATACAAATATTTTAGCTAAAAATTTAACTTTAGAAGCTTCATGCAAATGCTTGGTTCTAGATACAAATTTATACAAAGAAAAGGAATTAAAAGATGATAGCATATCTACTGTTAAAAACATGCTTAAAACACTTACTAAAAATAATTTTATACCCAAACCTAAAAATTTACCTGAAAAACCCTTATACAAGATATTTCTTACCTTTAGCAAAGATAAGTTGGTAATTAATGTTTATAATGAGCATTTTGTGTCTATATATCCATGGGATGGAGACTATGAAATGGACTACATAGATATGAGTTCATTACCTAAGTCCCTTAACTTATATAATTTATCTAGCTACATTTTTAAATAAATCATTTTTCACTAAAAAAAGTTAAATTATCAAACTTATCCTTATTGATTTCTATTATATCTATAAATTTATTTACTATAATAGGATCAAATTGAGTACCCCTACATTTTTTTAATTCCTCAATTGCATCCTCATAGCTTTTTCTTGAATTATATGGTCTATTAGAGGTCATTGCATCAAAACTGTCTACTACAGTTAACATTCTTGCAAGATATGGTATGTTTTTTCCTTTTAATCCACATGGATATCCTTTTCCATCATACCTCTCATGATGATGAAGAATTAGAGGTATGACATTCTTTAGAGACTCCACAGGCTCTATGATATCTACCCCATTATTAGGATGTTGCTTTAAAATTTCCCACTCTTCATTTAATAATGGCATTTTCTTATTTAAAATTTCTTTAGAAATATTTATTTTTCCTATATCATGTAAATATGCTCCATACTTTAACACTTTTTTTTCTTCTTCTGTTAACTGTAGTTTTTCCCCTAATAATTTGGAAAACATAACAACTCTTTCAATATGAGCATACGTATATCTATCTTTTGCATTAATTACACTAATTAATGTTTTTATAGACGTAATTAAATCTATATGTTCCGCTTCTATATCCGTTTTCAATTCTTCTAAAATGGAGTAATAAGTCTCTACCCTATTCTTATTAAAAAATTTTGCTCTATATAAAGCATCATCGCTACTATTAATTAATTCAATATCATTTTTGGCTTTATCAGGGAACGTAGATATACCTAAAGATACTGTAATCTTACCATTAGGTTGATTTTCTTCTCCATAAAATTTATATTTCTCTATTGATAATCTAATTTTTTCTGCAATAGATAGTGCTGTTATTTCATCTGTATCTGGTAAAATAACAGCAAATTCTTCACCACCATATCTAGAAACAACATCTTCATCCCTTACATTATTTTTTAGTATACTTCCTATTTGTTTTAAAATTTCATCACCTTTTTGATGTCCATATAAATCATTATAATTTTTGAAATAATCAATATCCAATAAGATCATTGAAAGATAACTTTGGAATTTTTCTGATATTGAAATTTTATCTTTTAATGATTCATGAAAAAATCTATGGTTATATACTTCAGTTAGCCCATCAATATCAGCCCTATACGATAATTTTTCTATATAGTCACTTTCTATTTTAACATAATACCCCAGCGGCCAAGCCGTTAATATAAATACTGCTGCTAAAATTAAGTCATTTTCAAAATATTGATTTATGACCAAACTACTACCATAAATCAAATCTATGGTTAAAATTACAACTGATGATATTGAAGATATTAAGATGCCTCGCTTCATACCTGATTGTATAGTGGAGGTTATAATAATAAATAAAAATAAAAACTTATACTGACTTGAATTTTTCCCTGAAAGAATAATCAAACCTAAAAATATTAAAATAAAAATACAGTCCTCTATAATTTGTATTACTTCCATGCACTTTTGAGCAAATTTTCTTATATAAAAAACTGACCATATTGCATAAATTAAAACAAATATAAATGCTGCTGTACTTATTGAAACTATATTAAAGTACTCATTGTTTTTAATAGTAACCATATTATTATATCCAAAGTAATATTTTAAAATTATAATACCGCAAAAAAGTAAAGAAGCTAATTTTACAATAGATATAATCTCATATACTTTTTTTTGTCTGTTATTTTTAATTTCATTCATATTTTCACATCCATATGTATTATTATCTTTTGTATAATAATACAAAGGTCGAAAAGTCGACCTTTATATTATTCATCTCTTAAGCATTTTGGCTCATTCGGTTGATAAAAACTACATGTACATGCTGATGCTGATGTTGAAAAAGCGATAGATTTAAAGAAAGAAGCTACTATCTCCATGATTTTTTTAATTAGTTTGTTTTTCATCTTTTCTACCTCCAAGAACATTTATAATATTTTCAAAAAAATATCTACCTTTATACAATTTTAATACCTTAGAAATGTCTACATAGTAACCCATTTGATATTCTTTCAATTAAAAACATCATTAGTATCCCCTCTTAATCTTAATTTCTTATATGCTAAAAAAATTACTATTCCAAATAATATTAGCGAAGGATAAAGATATAAAATTTTTAATATGGGTTTATTAAATGCTATTTCTGTTTTTATTTTAAATAAATTTACTAACAAATAAAAATTAATGCCTTCAAAAACAAATAACATACTTGCTGAAACTAAAACTGCCGATATTGCCTTAATTGTATCAATATTATTAATCCATACACATACCAAAATATATGCCATTATAAGAATAATAGTGTGTACTCCAAAATGTATAGGAAGTATTCTTACCAAATAAGTAACTGTAGCTAGCACCATACTAGATAAGCAAAAATTTTTTTTATGTATTTTTCTTTTACTAAATACATAACCTGCTAAAATTAATATACAAGACTCTGGAAGAGTTCTTAAAATAAATTCTAATATAGATATTTTTAACATTTTTTTATTTCACCTTAAATAAATTTTTAATTTCCTTGGTAATTATACCATAAAAACTAAATTTTTTCTTTACAGTACAGTTTATTATGTATTAAATAAATTTTCTACTTTATTAAATACACCTTCCCATGACATATTTTCTATAGATCTTTCTATATGTAAATCATAACTATTCTCGTGTTGTTTTATGTTTTCCAATTGATTTTCTATAGATTTTGTCATTGCTGCCTCAAATTCAGGTAATGCTTCTTCTAAAGGCTCATCTAAACTTTTGAGGGTAGGCATATTAACATACTCTACTATTCCTTTTGAATTAATATATTCTCCAATGAAATCTGTAACACCAGGTAGTTTCGTTGTAACTATCCTCATACCTGAAGCAAGCGCTTCAATAAGCACTAATGGAAGTCCTTCGAAAAAAGATGGAAACACAAACATATGACTTTCTCTAAAAAGTTTTGCTAATTCCTTTTGAGGAACTGCACCTTTTAAAACTATTTTAAATTTGCTTTCCTTAACCATTTTTTCAATAGTTTTAAATTGTTCACCTGTGCCAGATCCTGCCAACATAAGCTCTACAGCATCTTTATCTACATTAAGATTGTTATAAGCTTTAATAAGAGATGGCACCCCTTTTGCAAAATTTAATTTTCCCGCATATACAAGCCGTATCTTACTATACTGTTTTTTATTTTTATCCATATAAAATACATTAGGATTAAACCCAACTCCTACTACATGTACTTTATCTGAATCTATTCCATATTTCTCTATAATCTGATTTTTTTGTTCTTCATGAAGTGCAGCTATGTACTCTATATTACAACAATGTTTTGAAACATAATCAGCAAATTTTGGAGCTAAATTCATTTGTCTTAAATCCGTCCCATGGCATATGGCTATAGTTGGTATAAGCGGAAATGCCTCTTTAACCATTGCTGAAAGTATCCATAAATGATGAGTTATTATTATGTCTGGTTTAAATTTCTCTACTGCTTTTATAAGTACTTTAGCAAATGCAGATTTCCATTTTTGTATCATGTCATCACTTAACTCTCTATACATTGTACTTTTATAAGGCATTATGTCTGTCATACCAACTACTGAAAATGGCATTTCTTCCGTTTCAAATAGAACAGGATAAAATTTAACTTCTCCTTTAAATTTTACATTCTGTTCACCACTAGGGATACCTGCTATTACCCCTTGAATATACCCCTTTTTTTCTCCTTGATCTATTAAAGCTTGAAGATATGTTCCGCTTCCTGTTTTTTCTGGTCTTTGAGATATTATATGTAATATTTTTTTCAATTTTAACATCTTCCTCCTAATATAAAAATGACCTTGTGTTTATGTATATATACATTATATCACAAGGTTATTTTTAGACATTAAGGCATCCGAAAGAAAATAGACCAGAATACTGACTAGTTATTTTTTTGAAGATACTTAACATTAAATATTTAGATTATATTTCCATCTGTAGAAATTGTAACTTCTTTATATGGAACAATAGTTTGAGATTCAAGCATTGCTCCTTTTACTGCATTTACAATTCCTGTACAACATGGTACTTCCATTCTTACTACTGTTATACTTTTTACATTGTTATTTTTTATAATTTCTGCTAATTTTTGTTTATAATATTCACTGTCATCAAGCTTTGGACATCCAATTACTGTTATATGATTTTTAATAAAATCTCTATGGAAATTTGCATAAGCATATGCAGTACAATCTGCTGCAACTAAAAGATTAGCATTCTTAAAATACTGGGCATTTGGATTTACTAATTTTAGCTGAACAGGCCACTGATTTAACTCTGATTGTAAATTTAAGTCACAGCTCTTCACCTCTACACTATTAATAGAATTACCTGTAACATTTAAAGGCTTTCTTTCAATTTTTTTGGCTGCAGTTCCCGGACAACCACAAGGAAGTTTTTCTCCAGATAACTTCTGCTGTTTTCTTTCTAATATTTTTTTATTAACAGCTTCTTCATCATACTCTTTACTTTCCCTCTCAATAATTTCTATAGCTTCTGTAGGACACTGTGGAAGACAATCTCCAAGACCATCACAATATTCATCACTTATTAATTTAGCTTTACCATTTATCATTTCAATAGCACCTTCATGACAACCATTAACACAAACCCCACAACCATTGCATTTATTTTCATCTATACTAATTATTTTTCTTATCATTTTATTTTCCTCCATACATTATTATATTGATTTGATGTATTTATTATATTAAAATTAAACTAAAGTTTCCGTAACTTTTGTTACAAAATAAAAAAATTGAAGGTGGAAAAAAGTGAATGATATTATTAAAATATTAGATAATTGCATACTCTTTAAGAGTTTTTCTAAAGAGTACATGGAGAAAACATTAAAAATCATAAATTATAGTATACAATCCTTTAATAAAGGAGAAATTGTTGCCATGGAAGGTTATAAATGTTCTAGTATAGGAATTGTTATCACTGGAAGTGTTGAAGTTCAAAAAATATATGAATCTGGTAAAACTGTTACAATTACCACGCTAGAAGAATCTCATATTTTTGGTGAGGTCATAATATTTTCAAATCAAAGTACGTATCCGTCAACTATAGTTTCTTCAGCTAAAACTAAAATTTTATTTATATCTAAAGAAAACATTCTAAAACTTTGTAACTTGAACTTTGTATTTTTAAATAATTTTATGACCCTTTTATCAAATAAAGTATTAATGTTAAACAGAAAGCTAAAAAACATGTCTTTTCAAACTATAAGACAAAAAATAGCTAACTTAATTTTAGAGGAACATAATAAACAGAAAAAACTTACCGTAACACTAAAGTATTCAAGGAAGGAAATGGCCGAACAACTTGGCATTCCTCGCCCATCCCTGTCAAGAGAGTTAGTTCATATGAAAGAAGAAGGTTTATTAGACTTTGAAAAAAATACAATTGAAATACTGGATTTAACTGCTTTAGAAAATAGCCTTTTTGAATGAATAATAATGTGTAATTTTTACAAAAAAATTGGGAATGATGCCATTCCCAATTGAAATTTTAATATCCTAATTCTTTTCCAACTACTATAACCTTTATTCTTCCCTTTTGCACTTGTTTTCTCATAAGCACATAGTCATTACATATTCTGTCACTACTGCTGCAGTCCATACAATACCCTATCTTTGCACAGGGTGTGTCTCTATTTAAACGCTTTGCATTGGCTGGAGCTGATATTCGTCTATTACGTTGAATAGCTTCGTCTAAATTTTTAACAATTTTATTTATTCCTACAACTACAATTACTTTATCTGGGCCATAAATCATAGCTGCTGTCCTATTTCCAACTCCATCAACGTTATATAATTCTCCCTGCTCTGTAACAGCATTACTACTGACAATATACGCGTCTGCCATAAAACTTTTTCTAAAAATATTCTTAATATCTTCTGATTTTAATCCTTCTGCGTATCTATCAAGAAATTTAAATTTACCACATCTTAAGAAATCAATAATTCCTGTTTGAAAAAGGCTCATAGACCCACCTACAGCTATTGTATCGCCCTCTTTAACAAATTCACTTATTTTTTCTATTAATGACTTTTCATCTTTTACGAAATAAGATTCCATATTGTTTTTTTCCAAAGCTTCCATTGTTCTTTTAACTTTTTGCTCTGTCACCGATTTTACATTATTATCCATTGTATACACCTCCGTATTATTACATGTACGAGTGTTTCTCCTAAATAAAGCTTAACTCATTAATATAATAACACACTAGATGTGTAAATCTCCAGAATTTGCATTACCTTATTTTTATATCTTTTGAACATTTGAAGCTTGCAATCCTTTTTCTGTTTCTACTACATCGTATTTGACATTCTGGCCTTCACTTAAATCTTTCCTCGGTCCATCTTCTTTTATGGCAGAATAGTGCACAAATACATCTGTACCATCTTCTCCTGATATAAATCCAAAACCTTTTTCATCATTAAACCATTTTACTACACCTGTTAACATAATAAAAACCTCCAAAATTTTAATAAACAGGATTCTTGGCTTCAGGTGGAGTTTTCTCACTCCATCTGAAGCTTAGAAACCGTTATCCAGGGTCGTATCACCGCTTAACCCAAACTTATAGAAAAGCAGATATCCCCCAAATCTATGATTTGGTGATAGTCGCTTTCACAGAGTGCGTTGGGGTTTTAGCGGTGTTAGACATCGTATAAAATCATTACAGTTTCTATTATGTGCATTATTTAATTTATAATACATAGTCTAAGCGTATTACGACGCAAATTTAGAGTGGCCTACGCTTGAATATATTATTCAAAAAAACAAGAGAGTAATTTACTATATTTAAAGAATAGAAGTAACATGTAAATTTTTATTGTATGGAATCAGTAGAACTTCTAAATGAAGCGACTAGTTTCTGATGGATATATATTAGCTACAATACAGTTAAAATTCACTGTACAACTTTAGGCGTGATATGAAAAAACTGTGTATTAATTAAGATGATTAGGTCATTATTTGATAGTATACCATATATATTGATATATTCCATGATATGGTATAAAATTTAAGTAATTGATAATTTTTAGGGGGATAATATTATGAATACTACCATGCAAATAAGTGCTAATAGATTATTGTTGTTGAAGAAACTACTTGAATTAAGGGATATAGTTATTAATATTAATGAATCACAAACGCTTTTAAGTGATGAATTAAAAAACTTGGAGTATAAAAGACAAAAATATGTTAGGGACAAAAATGAGTTTCTTCAAAATAAGAACTACTTTATAAAGGACAATAATGCTTTAAATTTTATAAAAAGTGAGGACTTTAAAAGGTTGTGTATTGCTACATATTGCAATTTATATAATAGCTTTTCATATACGTTATGTCACTACGAAAATCATCATGGCATGTGGTGTGTAACATCAAATGATGAAGAAACATTCGACGACAATAATAGTATTATGAACTATATTCGAGATTTGAGCAGTAAATATGACTTTGAAATTCTAGACTTTATTAATACCATAGGAAGAGAAAAATATGAATCTTTTAACTTGAGTCACTTTATAATTGATGAACTTAGCAAATCTTTACAAGGAAAAATTCAGAGTTATTATAGATTGCAACTTTCTAATATGGTAGAAGATTATACCGAAGAAATGAAGATGCAAGTTACATTTAGACCAAGTGTTCCTTATGAAAGTTGTTCAGCTTATAGAAAGAAGCAAGTAGACCTTGTGAAGGATGTAAATAAATTAAAAGATGAACTTAAAGAGAAATCAGAAAAGCTTATTTACGTAATACCAGAGCAATTCATAAAAGAAGAAAATTTGACAAAAATACAGTCTTACTACTTAATGAAATTCCAAGAAAGCGATGCTGGAAAGAGACTCAATAATATTTTGGAATTTAAAGAAAGTGAAGTAAATAAATATATTAATAATATTGACAATAATATAAGTATTATTGAATCAAAGAACACCTCTTTAGCTGATATGAAAAAGAAAGTTATAAATAAGTATTGTACATTCCTACCACCGAAGTACATTTTTAATGAATATGCATTAAATTATTTTGTGCAATATATTTATTATGAACATGCAGATAATATTGGACAGTGCATAAATGTTTTTGAACATAGGGAATTACAAGAAGAGATAATTGAACAAACAATTTCTTTAAGACATGTTATTGATAACTTAAAGGATTCAGTAGTTAATCAGCTATCAAAAGTAAACATGGAATTAGGTAATGATACTCAAAGATTACATCTAACAGCTTTGAAGTTTAATCAAGAATGTGTCGATTTTATTAATAAGGTAAAATGCAAAAAATGTTTGGAAGAAAAGGTTTATTACTAGAGGGGAGAAATATAAAGGATTGGAGTATCACATTAAGATTAAGCTATTAATCTAATTTGATAAAGATAATAATAAATAATTCACTTCATGACTAATTGATAAGTGAGAATTTTTTACAGTAGACTTAATGGAGACTATAGAGATAAGCCTGTAATATCTAAATTTGATGATAAAATAATAAGACCTTACACACCAAAAGAGTATGCAAGATTCAAAGGTCCAGATAATTTTGAATTTGCAGGAAGCAGCAGAGATATTTATAAACAGGTAGATACTGCTATAACAGTTCCCATGTGAAAATGGGTTGGAGAACAGGCGTTAAAATACTTTAGCTAATCAAATTATCCGTATATACGGATAAAACGATACTTAGGCAATATAAGCAAAATGCGACATAAGTGGTATAGTGAATTTTAACTGTATTGCAGCTGCTATATATT
>CAZKOJ010000110.1:0-15101 GCA_964554365.1 uncultured Clostridium sp.
GGACTAATAGGTGCTAATGGTGCTGGTAAGTCTACATTTTTAAAGATACTTTCAGGAGAAATTGAACCAAATACAGGGGATGTATCAATGAGCCCTGGAGAAAGATTAACTGTTTTAAAGCAGGATCATTTCGAATTTGACGAGTATCCAGTTTTAGAAACTGTTATAATGGGACATCAGAAATTATATTCTATTATGAAGGAAAAAGACCAGATATATGCTAAAGAAAACTTCACGGATGAAGATGGAATAAAGGCTTCAGAGCTTGAAGGAGAATTTGCAGAGCTTAATGGCTGGGAAGCAGAGCCAGAAGCAGCTACTTTGCTTATGGGTCTTGGTATAGGCGTAGACCTTCATGATAAACTTATGAAAGAATTAGATGGTTCAGAAAAAGTAAGAGTACTTTTAGCTCAAGCTTTATTTGGAAAACCAGATGTACTACTACTAGATGAGCCTACAAACCATCTAGATTTAAAATCTATTAAGTGGTTAGAAAATTTCCTTATGGATTTTGAAAATACTGTAATAGTAGTATCACATGATAGATATTTCTTAAATAAGGTTTGTACACATATGGCTGATTTGGATTTCTCAAAGATTCAGATGTATGTAGGTAATTATGATTTTTGGTATGAATCAAGTCAACTAGCAGCACAAATGGCTAAAGATCAGAATAAGAAAAAAGAAGAAAAAATTAAAGAATTAGAAGCCTTTGTAGCAAGATTTAGTGCTAATGCATCTAAATCAAAACAGGCAACTTCACGTAAGAAGCAATTAGATAAAATAAGCTTAGATGATATAAAACCGTCTTCTCGTAAGTATCCTTTTGTTGGATTTAAGGCAGAAAGAGAAGCAGGTAATGATCTTTTAGCAATAAACGATTTAACAAAGACTATAGATGGAGTAAAAGTTTTAGATAATGTAAGCTTTATTGTAAATAAAGGTGATAAGATAGCTTTTGCAGGAACAAATGAGATGGCAAAGACTACTCTTTTCCAAATATTAAGTGGAGAAATGGAAGCGGATAGCGGTGAATATAAATGGGGAGTAACTACATCACAATCATATTTCCCAAAAGATAATACAAAGTACTTTGAAGGAGTAGATTTAAGCTTAGTAGACTGGTTACGTCAGTTTTCAGAAGAAAAATCAGAAAGCTTCATAAGAGGTTTCCTTGGAAGAATGCTTTTCTCAGGAGAAGAAGCTTTAAAGAAAGCTAGTGTGCTTTCAGGAGGAGAAAAGGTTCGTTGTATGCTTTCAAGAATGATGCTTAGTGGTTCTAATGTTTTAATATTAGATGAGCCAACAAACCATTTAGATCTTGAATCTATTACAGCAGTAAACAATGGGCTAACTAATTTTGAAGGAACAATAATGTTTGCATCACATGACCATCAGTTTGTGCAAACTATTGCTAATAGAATTATAGAAATTACTCCAAGTGGCGTAATGGATAAACAGATGAGCTATGATGAATATCTAGAAAGTGATGATATTCAGAAGCAATTAGAAGAGATGTATAAATAGAAAATTAAATATAAGCTTTAGAAAACCTCCAGTAAAATGTATTTTACTGGAGGTTTCTTAGAAATATAGGGAGGATATTTGTGGAAATAAAAAGCAAGAAATGTTTTGCTGTTTTTACAATTGCATATATAGCAATATACTATCTTTGTATTTATTTAAATTTTAATAATGATAAATTAAAATTTATTTTATCTTATATATTTACTTTATTTGGAAGCGTAGTTTCTACAATGATTTCATATAAAGTTTATAAAAATAGTAAAAACACTGCGAAAAACTATTGGCGCTTCATTGCCATCTCAATGTTTTTCAATATAATTGGTAATTGTTTTTATGCTTTGCACATACATAATTTTAATATATTGAAAATTGGTAATTCAATGTATTTAATACAATATTTAATGTATTTTATTGGAATAGTATATATAACAAATAGATCAAGGGGAAAAATAATAGGTATTAGACTAATTATAGATATATTAATTACAATAATAGTATTAGTTACTTTAGTTTGGTGGTTTATTATTAAACCTTTAATGTTAAAAAATTTACCATTTTCTTCAATGATTTTTACTGTATTATATCCGATTATAGATTTTACCATTTTATTTTCTTTATTATTTATGTTTTCAATATCTAAAAATATTTTTTCAGTAAAAATTACGCTCATCACAGTTTGTGCTATCATTACAGAACTCATAGTAGATTGTACAGATGTCTATTTTCTAGTAAATAAGAAATCAGATTTAAGAATCTTTCTAGATCCTATATGGTTATTAGTTATTTTAATTATTGCATATTCAGGAATAACTTATTATTTTGATGATTTAAAAGAAAATCATACTTTAGAAAATAAAAATTATATTAAGAATAATTTACTAAAATTATTCATTCCATACATAAGTGTTATAATCCTCATGTTTATAATGTTAAAAAACATGCAAAAACCACATAAATCTTTAATTACTTTAGTAGTGGTAACAGTACTTCTTATGTTTAGGCAAATATTTACTTTGATGGAAAATCAAAAATTAATGAATTTGCTGCAAAAGTCAAATGAGGAACTTGAATTGATTAGTAGAATGAATGAAAAAGAGGCAACAACAGATTTCCTTACAGGACTATATAATAGAAGATATATTGACCAGCAGTTTAAAATTATGGTCCAAAAGGCAAAGAATAATAATGGAAAAATTTCAATTCTACTCATTGATATTGATTTTTTTAAGAGGATTAATGATACCTATGGGCACGAAGCAGGAGATATGATTTTAAAACAGTTAGCTATAGTTATGCAAAAATATATTATAAATTCAAGTGTATTTGGAAGATATGGTGGCGAAGAATTTATTGGAATTTTACCAGGAGTAGAAATAAACATCGCTAAATTAATTGGTGAAGCGTTACGAAAAAGAGTGGAAAAATACAAGTTCTCTATTGGAGGTACAAGTATTAATATTACTGTAAGTATAGGAGTAAGTGAAATGAAGCTTAATGGAAAAAATAACAGTTTTGAAGATATGTTTGTAAGAGCAGATGAAGCTTTATATGCAGCTAAACGAACTGGAAGAAATAAAGTTGAAATAAATTAAAAAACATAGATGCAATGAGAATGGAGAGAATATTGTCATTAAGAGCTGTAAAATTAGTGATAATTTATTCCATAAATTGTTGACATTTCATTAAAAAAGTTGTTTAATTAAAACTGACCAGTCAGTACTATTAATTATAATGGTTAGTACAAAAGAAAATATGCAGAAGAGGGGATAAAATGAAGTTTTTGAAGGTATTATGGAGTGATATTTGTAATATATTCCGTAACAGATTTATAAGAGCGTCCGTAATAGCAATAATATTAATACCTCTTATATATGGTGGTCTTTATCTTGCTGCCTTTTGGGATCCTTATGGAAAAACAGAAAATCTTCCCGTGGTAGTAGTTAACTTAGATAAGGGAGGCACCATGGATGATAAGGCTGTAAACTATGGTGACGATATAGTATATAAGCTGAAGGACAATGATGACTTAGATTGGAAATTTGTTAAAAATCAAAAGGAAGCAGAAAAGGGATTACAGGGCGATAAATATTATGCGATGATAGTTATTCCGGGAGATTTTTCTCAAAAAATTATAGATGTAGATAAAGGAAAACTAAATAAGCCAAAGTTTGTATTTGTGGCCAATAAAAAGAAAAATTATGTTGTAGGCTTAATAAGCGATAAGGCATCGAAAGCCCTTAAAGAAGATGTATCTAAAAATATAATGGACAACTTCGGGTCTAAGGTGTTTGATAATTTATATGAAATAAGAGATGGTATGGAAGCAGCAGCAGATGGTACATCTCAAATAAGAGATGGGGTTACAGATCTTAATGATAAGATTCCAACCCTTGCAGATGGTATAGGAAAACTTTATGATGGATCAGCTACTTTAAGTGACAAGATGAAAGATGCTGATGATGGAAGTAACAAACTCAGAGATAGTCTTGCAACCTTAAATGGGAAAATGCCAGATTTAGTAGATGGTGTTGGCAAACTGTATAAAGGATCTTCCACTATGACAAAAAAAATAGGTGATGCTAAAGATGGTAGCAAACGTCTTAGAGATGGTGTTATATCTTTAAATGATAAATTACCAGACTTAAGTGACGGTGTGGACAAACTTTATGATGGTTCTACAAGTATTAAAGATGGACTTCATGAAGTACACGATAATATGCCCAAGCTTGTGGATGGTGTTAGTGATTTAAAGGACGGCTCTAAGAAATTAAAAGATGGACTAGAAAAAGCTAAGAATGGCTCTGCTACTTTAGCTGGTGGAGTTCAACAGCTAGAAGATGGAGCAGCAGGTATGCAAAGTCAGCTAGCAGGTAAAATAACACCGTTACTGAATGCAAATATGGGAGCTTTAATTCCAGGTGCAACTCAAATAGCTGGAGGTATTGCAGCATTGGATAAAGGCATACCAGCTGATTTGCCTATTAAAGCTAATTCTAAAGAGGCAGCAGAAATTAGCCAAAAACTGTTAGATACCTTTAATAATTTATCTGATGGAATTACTAATAGTGATACTAAAAAGATAAATGAAAACTTATTGGTTTTAGGTGAAATGTTAAATGGATCTGCTCCTAAGTTTGAAAAATCTCAGTTATCTCAAGTTATAGATGACTTAAATGCAATAGAGACAGCAATACCTACTTTGAAGCCAAATACAGATGCTTTAAAAGGTGCAATTCAAACTTTAGACACTAAATTAGAACCAGCTAAAGACCCATTAAAATTATTCCAAGGTACAGGAGTATTAAAAGATGGAGCTGAAAAAGTAAAAACTGAAGGCGCTGATACATTAAGTACTGGGTTAAATGAATTATTTGATGGATCGAAAAAACTTAACGACGGAATTAATGAACTTTACGATAAAAGCTTAGACCTTCAAAGCGGTACAGATGCTCTATATAATGGATCTCAAAACTTAAGAGATGGAATAAACAAATTCAAAGGAACTGTACCAGATTTAACTAATGGTGTAAATAATTTAACAGATGGTACTCGTGACTTATATGATGGATTATTTAAATTAAATGAAGGCTCTAGTACAATGACAGAGAAAATAGGAGAGTTAAATCAAAAGGTGCCAGATCTTCAAGATGGGGTTCAGCAGCTTTATGATGGATCTACAGATTTATCAGATGGTTTAATAAAACTTTCTGATGGATCTATACAACTTAAAGATGGTATACAAACTTTAAAAGATAAGATACCAGACATGGCCGATGGTGCAAATAAATTATATGAAGGTGTAGTACAACTTAATGACAAGCTTATTGAGGGTGCTGCAGAGGTATCAGATAAATTAGTTGCTAGAAGTAAGGCAATGGGTAAGTTTATTTCAGACCCAATTAATTTAAAAGATAAACCTTTATATGAAGTGAAAAAATATGGTGAAGGAATGGCTCCATACTTTATATCGCTATCACTTTGGGTAGGAGCGCTTATGATGTTCTTTGTAATTACAGAGGAAGTAAATCCAAAAGTGAAAGCAGGACCTGTATCTGTAGTTCTTGGAAAATATTTGTCTTATAGTATAGTGGGTATTTTGCAGGCAATATTTATAAGTATAGTTGTCTTAAAATTAGGACTAACACCTACTAATATACCAGTGTACTTTGGATTTAATATATTTTTATCTTTAGTATTTATTGCTATAATGCAAAACCTTATATTCTTATTTGGAGATGTGGGAAGATTGTTTGCTATAATTATTTTGGTACTGCAGCTTACATCTTCTAATGGTACTTTCCCAGGAGAACTTTTACCTAAGTTCTTTAGAACAGTAGGACCATTTTTACCATTTACATATTCTATATCTGCAATGAGAGAAATAAATTCAGGTATAGATATGACGGTTTTAACCAAAGACATAAAAATATTAGCAGGAATATTGATTTCATTCTTAACAGCATCAGTACTATTAAAACGTCATTCGGATGCTATTAAAGCTAAACTAGAGGAAAATAAATCAAGTAGTATAGATGCAAAAGAAATAGAAGAAGATGATAAAATGAAAATTGCACAGTAAATTACAAAATAGTGAAAAACCTAAGGCTTCCGCTAGTATAAGCGGGAGCTAAGGGCTAATGCATAGTGGATAAGTAAAATTAATCTATAAAAGAAAGGTGGGAATACTGGTATTATAGCCAGTGAATGATATGAATAAGAAAAAACTTTCCTTAGTTCTTACTGCAGCTATTATTTACTCTTACAGCATTGCACCAATAGGAGTAAGTGTACAGGCTAAAAGTGAGGGCACAGTTAACAGTTATTCTACTGAAAAATATAGTAAAGTTATAGAATCTAGTAATCATGATGAGGACGATGAACATGATGATACAATTTTCCCAGATAAAAATTTGGAAAGAGCTATAAGAGATAAAATAAATAAACCTAATGGAACTATTACAAAAGATGATTTATTGGATATAAAAGAATTAGATATAAGAAATAAAAATATAAAAAATCTTAAGGGGCTTCAGCGTTTAGAAAGGCTTATGATTTTAGATGCTAGTTTTAATAAGATAAAGGACTTATCTCCCCTTAAAAACTTAACAGATTTAAGTGAACTACATTTTTATTCTAATGAAATAGAAGATTTAAAGCCTTTAGAAGGATTATATAATCTTCAAAAAATAGATCTTACAGATAATAAAATTAAAAATTTGGATTCTATAGGAAAGTTAACTCAGATATCAGAGCTTAATTTAACTAAAAATGAAATAGATGATCTTAGTGGTCTAGTGGATATGCACACTTTAAAGACTTTAATGCTTGGAGATAATAAAATAACTAGTGTATCAGATTTATCAAAGCTTCAAAATCTTACAAGCTTATATTTAACTAAAAATAAGATAAAGAATGTAGCACCTTTAGAAAGTTTAGCTAACTTAACTAAAATTGCTCTTGATGAAAATCCTTTTAGTGATGGAAAGCCTCTTTTAAGTTTAAGAGATCTTCAAAGAGTATCCCTAGATAAGGACAAGATTGATAACATAAAGGACTTTAACACAGATAATTTCCCGGATATAGTTTGGCTTAAATACAGAGGTGAGGAAATTACTGACTTTGATAAACTTAAATATTTGGTGGATGATGCTAATATTAAGGTAGTATTTAAGGATAAAAATTTAGAGCGAGAGATTAGAAAAAAAATAGATAAGCCTTCTGGAGAGTTAAAAAGATATGATGTTCAGTTTATTGAAAGTTTAAATTTATTTGCTAAGAATATAACAGATCTTTCAGGTATGGAAAATTTAACATCCTTAAAAGCTTTAAATATAGGGAGAAATAGTATAACAGATTTAGCCCCTATAAGTGATTTAACTAAATTAGAAAGTTTATATTTATATAAAGCTAATATAAGTAATATTGATGATTTGTCTGACCTTGAAAATTTAAAGAGTCTTCAAATAGCAAGTTGTAAGCTATCAGATATATCAGCTCTTAAAGATTTAACTAATTTAGAAAGCTTAAATTTGAATGACAATAATATTGTGGACATAGGGGATTTAAAAGAATTAACAAGTCTTGAAAGTTTAGATTTAAGTAAAAATCACATTAATAATATAGATGAATTAGAATGTATGGTTAAGCTTAAGTCTTTAAATTTAAATGAAAATAATATAGGAAACATAGGTGTTGTAGAGGCAATGCCTGACCTTGAAAGATTAGATATAAGTAAGAATAGTGTAGCTACACTAAAACCATTGAAATCATCTGAAAAATTAATATGGCTTAGTGTAGATGAGAATAAAATTACTAGTTTAGAAGGTGTAGAAAAAGCAGTAGATCTTAAGGAAATACACGCAGATAACAATAAAATTGACAACTTAAATGCGCTAAAATATTTAAAAAATGTAGAAACCTTAAGTGTTATGAAGAACAATATTAGTGACATAAACTCTATAAGTTCACTTGTTTCACTTAAGAATTTATACTTATATGAAAACAAAATAAGCAATATATCAGTGATTAAAGATATGAAAGGCTTAACTAGATTATATCTAGATAAAAACAACATAAGTGATATAAATGTAGTTTCTAATATGCCTGATTTACAAGTGCTTTCAGTAAGTAAAAACAATATAAAAGATATATCTGCAGTTAAGTGGTTAAGCAATTTAGATACTTTAGATATAGGTGGTAACAGTATTTCAGATATAAGTGCGGTGAAAGAACTTAAATATCTTAAAAACTTAGTTCTTACAGATACTGATGTGCCAAAATATATTATAAACTCATTACCTAAAGAAATAGATGTAACTGAGTAGACAAGCTGAGGACGGTAAATTTGAAAAATTTATGAAAAAGAGGTGGCTCATATGAATAAAAACAAAGTAAAGGTTTCAATATGTCTTGCAGGAATAATGGCGTGTATGTACACTACTTCAGTTATGGCTGGGCCTATAAAATTACAAGATACTAATGCCATTTTTAATAAAACTTTTGCAGCTAATATACAAGATAGCAATGATATAAAATTTACTGATAAGAATTTAGATAAGGCTGTAAGAGAAGCTATAAATAAATTAGAAGGTAAGATTACTAAGGATGATTTAATTGGTGTATTAAAACTTAACTTAAAGAGCAAGAGTATAACAAATATATCAGGTCTTGAATATATGGAAAATCTTCAAAGTTTAGATTTAAGCAATAATGAAATTAAAGATTTAACTCCTATTAAAGGATTGATTTATCTTACTAAATTGAACTTATATAAAAACAAAGTGGAAGAAGTTACAGCACTTGAAAAGCTTATAAATTTAGAAAAATTAGTGTTAAAAGACAACAAGATTCAGCGTATAGATAGCTTAGCAAAGCTTAAAGCTTTAACAGAACTAGATTTGACTAAAAATGAAGTTAGTAACCCAAAACCTTTAAAGGATTTAAAGAAGCTTAAAACTTTAAATTTGACAGATAATAAAGTAGATGATGCTGAAAATCTTAAAGATCTTACTAGTGTAGAAAGTTTAATATTAAGTAAAAATGATATAGATGATCCAGAAGAGCTTAATAATTTAAAAGGTTTAACTAAGTTATACTTAGATGAAAATCCTTTAACAGAAATAGCAACATTAAAAGATCTTACAAAGTTAAAGAAATTAAATTTAGATAAAGATAACATAGAAGATTTAAAGGAAATAAAAAAATTCAAATCACTTCAATGGGTAAAATATAGAAATAAAGAAATATTTGATTTAGCTTCATTAAATGATTTAGTACAAGATCCTAATGCTATTGCAACTTTTGCTGATGGAAATTTAGAAAGAGAAGTTAGAGAGAAAATAGAAAAACCTACAGGAGGTATTAAAAAGGGTGAATTAGAACGTGTTACCGAGCTTAACTTGTGGAACAAAAACATTACAAGTCTTGTTGGTATTGAAAATTTACCAGATTTGAAAATCTTGAATATTGGCAGAAATAGTATATCTGATCTAACTCCTTTAAAAGATTTAAGTACTCTTGAAAATTTATATATGGCTAAAACTAGTGTAAGCAATTTAAACCCTATAAAAGACTTAACTACTTTAAAAAGTATAGTTATAGGTAACACTGATTTATCAGATCTTACTCCTTTAAAAGGTTTAACAGAATTACAGAATTTAATGATTGCTGAATGTAATGTTTCCTCATTAGATGGGTTACAGGACTTAGTGAACCTTGAAAGTTTAGATATAAATAAAAATCATATTACTAATATAGATGCCATAAAGGGGTTAACTAGTCTTACTACATTAAACTTAAATGAAAACAATGTAAGTGATATTAGTGCAGTAGCAAGCCTTACAAAGCTTGAAAGATTATATGCAAATAAAAATGGTATCAGCAGTTTAGCGCCTATAAAAGAATTAACAGAAATGAAATGGCTTGCAGCTTCTGAAAATAATTTAACTAATCTTGCAGGTATGGAAAATCTTATAAAGTTAAAAGAAGCACGTCTTGATAAAAATCATATAAGTGATTTAAGTGCTCTTGTAAACTTAAAGAATATGGAAACGTTAAGTCTTAGAACAAATAGTATAAGTGATATAGGTTCGTTAAATGGTTTAACAGCTATGAAGAATTTATACCTATATGAAAACAATGTTAGTACTATAAGTGCTTTATCAGAAATGAAAGGCTTAGTTAGACTATATGTAGATAAAAATAACATAGGTGATATAAATGCAGTAAGTGGTATGAGTAATTTAGAAATTTTATCCTTTGGTAAAAATATGGTTTCAGATCTTTCACCAGTGGGAGGATTAAGTAATCTTAAGACATTAGATGCTAGTGATAACTGTGTAACAGACATAGGATCAGCTCTAGGTCTTCCAAAACTTAAGGATTTAATGATTACAAATGACAAGGTATCACAAGGACAAATAAACTCAGTACCAACTTCAGTAACTATAACTAAATAAGTATATTACCATGGAAATTTAGAGTGGACTACGCTTAAATATATTTGAGCTTCTGTCCACTCTAAATTTTTATATTTTTTACATTTTATTCTTATTATAAAATATATTGACAATAATATTGATACATGTATAATTAATATATGTATAGTAAATATGTTTACTATACACATTAATTAAATTTATTAGTAACATGAAAATTGTCAGCAAGTCAGGGCTTTTCTTAGACCTCGGAGCAAATTAATAATAATTTGATCGTTAAATATCATTTACGCATTTAAATTAAACAGAAAATTAGAAATTGTTATCCAATAGCCAAAAGCAATAATATGCATGTTTTTAGAATTCTTCAAGTAACTAATAAATTTTAATAAAGGAGATTACTAAAACTATGACTAAAGATTACACAAAATTAATTGATAATGAATACAACGGAATCGACTCATTAAAATTACTTGAAATGATTTTAAAGACTACAGATATAGTAGAAGAAGTATTCAACAGATTTTATAAAAAGTTTAAACTATCTAAAATTCAATTTAGTGCATTATATATAATTTATTTATATGGAGAAGAAGGAATTCAATTATCTACAATTGGTAAGAAACTGTTTGTTACAAAGTCAAATATAACATCTTTAGCGGATAGAATGGAAAATAGAGGGTTAATCAGAAGAATTAGTGATAGAACCGATAGAAGAAGTGTAAAAGCTGTAGTAACAAGTGAAGGCGAAAAAATATTAGAGAATGTACTTCCAAGTTCAAAAATATTTAGTGAAAAAATATTAAATTTTTTAACAGAAACAGAAAAGAAACGTTTCTATGAATTAATGGTAAAAATTCAGAAAGAGCTAGTTGAAGATTATATTGTAAAATAAATTTTAAATAAGGAGGTTTTTTTATGAAACACAAGAGCATAATTATCACATTAATAGCCATAGTAGCAAGTACTTTTACAGGCTGTAGCACTAATCTAAGTACATTAACAGGAGATGGTTTAGTAAAGAAAAACAGTGGAGAATTAATTGTCCAAGGAAACATAGAAACGAAAGAAATAAATATAAACTCAAAAACTGCGGGAAAAATAACAGAGATAAAAGTAGAAGAAGGCAACAGCATCAAAAATGGACAAGTTCTGATAACAATAGACAATAGCACATTAGTAGCAAAAGAAGCTCAAACAAAAGCTAAAATTGATGCAGCTACTGGACAGATGAAGGCAGGTGAGGCAGCAAAGGGGATAGCACAAGCTCAACTTCAAAAAGCACAAAATGGATTAAGACCTGAGGAAATTGCGTCACTTAAGACTCGACTTGACCTAGCACAATCTACCTATAATAGAGTAAAGGCTTTGTTTGATAAAGAATATGCACCTAAAGCCGAGTTAGATAAAGCTCAAACTGAATTGGAAGTTATACAACAACAATATGATATTGCAAAACAGGGAGCAAGGTCTGAAGATATAGCGGCAGCACAGGCACAAGTAAATCAGGCAAGTGCATCTATACAGGCGGCACAAGGACTAATCAAAGAAGCAGAGGGTGGAGTAAGTGAAGTACAGTCTTTAATAAATGACACCACTATTGCTGCGCCATCAAATGGAATAATAAACCACTTAAATGTTGAAGTTGGAGAACTTATATCACCAGGAATGCCTCTTCTTGTAATAACAAATACAACTACACCATGGATTGAATGTAACGTAAAAGAAACAGATCTTTCAAAAGCAAAGTTAAATCAAGTTGTTTCAGTTAAACTTCCTGCTTATGCAAACCAAAAATTTAAAGGTAAGATAGTTAGAATAAATGAAAAACCAGATTTTGCAGTTAAAAGAGCAACAAATGATAACGGAGATTTTGATATATTATCCTATGGTGTTAAGGTTGAATTGACTGATGTGAATAAACCGCTTCACCAAGGGATGACAGCTCTCGTTGACTTTGGAAAGTGAAGTGATAAATTATAATGAAAGATAAAATGCTAAAATTTATTAAGATAGGTTCAAAGGTTAAAGGAGTACTAACTGCTATTTTCTTTGTATTCCTAATACCAATTGCTTGTAGTTTTATTTTAGGACATGAAATGCAGGATCATCAAATTAAAAATATTCCAACTGCAATTGTGGACCATGATAACTCTTCATTTAGTCAAATGCTCATTAAGGAAATAAAAAATAATGAAATATTCAATGTAACTAATTACAGCGGAAATGATTATGACATTAAAAATTTAATAGAAAAAAATAAGGTAAAAGTCGGAGTTATTATTCCTAAATCTTTTTCGAAAGATTTAACTGACGGAAAAGCTCCTAAAGTGCTAGTGTTTTATGATGGTTCACAAATGTCAATCACAAGTGCTGCAAAATCTAGAATGAGTGAAGTGCTGCTTACTATAAAAACAGGATATTTGCAGCAGTTAGTGGAGGGAAAGTTAGGCGTAATGCCAGAAGTATCTAAAAACACTGTTCTTCCTATGTATTTTAATTACAGAATTTTGAATAATCCTACTAGAAATTATACCAACTTTTTAAATATAGGGATGTTGGTTTCACTTCTTCAAGTATGTCTTGTAATGCTGGGAGTAGATATAGTTAGAAAAAACGAAAAAAGTTATTTATGGTTATGGCTTAAATCTATTTTCTGGGGACTTGTAGGATCAGTTTCTGCCCTGATAACTTTGGCAATACAAATTAAATACTTTGAAGTACCCTTTAGAGGGACAGCTAAAGGAGCTATTATGTTGACAGTGATTTATTGTGTTGCAATTGTAAGCTATGGGGTTTTGATAAGGCTTATTGTAACAGAAAAAATATTGTCAATACAAATTGCAGCAGTATCAGTTTTGCCTACAAGTATACTGGGGGGATATACGTTCCCATTAATTGCAATGCCTAAGTTTTTTCAAGAGTTGGCAAAGATTTTACCCTTTGTACATTGTGCAGGACCCATGAGAAGGCTATTTATTGATGATGTAGGATTAGATTATATTATTCCAGAAATAAATTGGTTTGCTAAGTTTATAATTTATATGTGGATAGCTTCATTTATAATATTTTTTACAAAGAAAATTGTTAAGAAACAGTATTATCGTATTAAAGATAAAAGAAATCAGAAAAAAGATACTGGAGAGGTGGTAGAGGTATGAATAAAAAAGAACTTTTTATAATAATTGGTACAAAGATAAAAAACTTTTGTATCATTGTATTTATCCCTATTTTCTTCACAGTACTTTTCTGTTGGTTATTTAGTAGAGTTTTTGTTGAACAAATACCTTTTGGAGTTTTGGATATGGACAATTCATCCACATCAAGAAATATTGTAAGGCAATTTGAAGATCATCCAGGCTTTAAAGTTAACTATCATGCACAGTCTTATGATGAACTCAATGAGAAAATAAAAACAGAAAGAATTCAAGCAGGGATTATTATACCTAAAGGATTTGCTAAAGATGTGGTTGAAATGAAGGCACCAAAGACTATATTGTTAATAGATGGAACAAATATAGTAATGGGAAATAACGCATTATCTTATGGAAGTGCCATATTAAATACTATAAATGCAAAGATTCAACTTAATGTGTTAGAAGGAAAAAATATGGTTCCTTATGTTGCACAACAGTCAATTAGTTCTTTATCATTTACTGAACGTGTAATGTATGACCCTCAATTGAATTATGGTAAATATCTAATTTATGGTATTATAGCAATTTTGATTCAACAAGCTTATCTAGCGGTTATAACACCTGTTCTAATTACAGAAAAATTTAATATGGTAAAAATGAAACTTCGTTCAAAGGAAGGACTAAAAAAGATAGCCATTTTTTCCCTAAGGATATTTGCATGTATTTTATGTGCATATCTAGGTGCTATTGTCAGCTTTTATTGTGCAGGAAAGTACTTTAATATTCCTCTTAGAGGAACTTTGTCAAATTATTTTAAATTGATAAGTGTGTTTATTTTAGATCTCACTGCAGCGGCAGTTATGTTCTCCGTTATTTTTAATAAAATTTCAGATTTCAACAGGCTGTCTATGTGTTTGTCAGTTCCCACATTTCTTACTGCAGGATATTCATGGCCAGAATACATGATGCCAGGTGGATTTAGTCATGTTGTTAAAGCTATATGGCCTCTAATATATGTGGCAGATCCCTTAAGATTAATAAGCCTAAAGGGTTCGGACATAAATATTATACTTCCATATATAAACGGTGGAATTTATTACGCATTATTCTGGCTACCTATAGGAATTATATTATATGGAATTAAAATTATCGTGTTTAAATATATAGATAGAAAGTTACTGACATAGTAGAAATTATATATCTGAAAGTAAAAAGCATATTCGAAGCAAAACTTAGGTGGACGAAGCTTAAGCGTATTACGACGCAAATTTAGAGTGATCTGCCACTTAAATATATTATTCAAAAAACCATCCGTTTATCCGATGACTACCGCCGCTAATACTCACCTTTTTAGAGGTGAGTTAAGCGGCGCTACGCCCCTGGATAACGATTTCTAAGCTTCAGCTAGGGTCCAAACCCCATCTGAAGCCAAGAACTCTGTTTATCAAGAAGGCCTAATGCTTCTCTTATTTTAAACTACCTACCCACTCGATCAGCCCGT
>CAZKOJ010000111.1:0-14958 GCA_964554365.1 uncultured Clostridium sp.
TTAAATGTATTTGTAAATAGGTCCTTTGCTACCAACATATTCTCTGGAGCTGTTACTGTTTTGGATTATGCTAATAAAATAAACACATTAGCTTACGAGGTTTTTGCAATAGGAATAGCAATGATAGTATATCCAACCCTATCAGAATTAGCGGGACGGAAGGATAAAACAGAATATAAAATAGCGCTAAAGAGAGCAATAAATGTAATCATACTTATAATGGTACCTGCAGCAGTAGCTATAGGGGTACTAAGGGAACCTCTCATTAATGTTATTTTTAAAAGGGGAGCATTTACTAATGAAGCTGCGAAGTTAACAGCAAGTGCGTTATTATTTTATTGTCCTGCTATGATTTCCTATGGCGTAAGAGATATTTTAAATAAAGCATTCTATTCTATTAAAGATACAAAAACTCCAATGATAAATAGCTTTATTGGAATACTGATAAATATAATTATGAACATATTTATAGTAAAATACATGAAAGTATCAGGATTAACATTAGCAACTACTATTTCATCAATAATAGTTACAGTTGCAATGATTATTAGTTTAAATAAAAGGATAGGAAATATAGATGTAAAACAAATATTTAATGTGTTATTAAAAAGTAGTATAGCTTCTATAGTTATGGGAATATTGATATTTGTAACAAATGTAGTGTGCATGTCAATGATTACAGGAGAAATGAGGGGAAGCATAATATCAATAATAATATCATTCTTCATAGGTATTGGAACTTATTTTGTATGTATTCACCTATTTAAAGTAGAGGAATATATGTATATGATTTCTCTTATAAAATCAAAGGTGAAAAAGCAGGAATGTTAACATAGGTTTAATATTCATATTAAAATATTGTAAGTTAAACAAGTATTTGATATATTAGGTAATAGAGCTTTTAACTATTATTTTATGTGAAAAGAGTGTGTAAAATGAGAATTTTAGAAAATATTTTATATTTTTTTATGTGTATTTATATAATCATACTTCCTTGGAAACAAGGAAAAACTACATATGGTGATGCAATACTAGCTTTAATAATACTTATATATATGCTGAAATTAATTGTATCTTCTAACAATAGGAGCAAAATGTTTTCAGATATTAAGAATTTTTTTCATGATTATTTAAGTATAGCTATGAGTGTATTATTTTTAGTAATGGTTATATCTGTAAGCTATGCTTTTGATAAGAAAATAGCAATAAGTGAAAGTGCTAGATTTCTTTCATATATAATTCTATTTTTTATTATTAAATATGAGTGTAATTATAAGAAATATATTCATGGAATAATAAATTCCTATACATTTTCAGTTTGTTCTATATGTGTATTTGGAATATATCAGTATTTTACTGGATTTGGATTAGATCCAAAATTTACAAACTATGCCTATGCAGATAAGAGAATAGGAGCAACATTAGACAATCCAAATAATCTAGGAGCATTTTTAATATTAGCTATATTTCCAATAATAATGATTACAATATATGAAAAGAATAAGCTAAAAAAGCTTATTTATTCCTGCATATCTTTACTCATAATAATTAATATAGTACTTACAGATTCACGTAATGCTGTTATGGGTTTAGCAATTGGTGCAGTTATATTAGTTATAACATTTAGCTGGAAACTTATATTTATAATAGGTCCTGCAGCTATTATTTCTATGTTTATACCTAGAATAAGTCATAGAATTTTAGATATTACAAATTCAGCACAAAATGCATCTAGAATTTCACTATGGAAAACTGCTGTAAAAATGATAAAAGAACATCCTATATTAGGAGTTGGTAATGGTAATTATGTGAGTTTATATGATGACTATGTAAAGAAATATCCAGAATTAAAATATCCATGGTTTACTCATTATCCTTGCCATAATTCTTATTTAAAGGTTACAAGTGAACTAGGAATTTTGGGTATAATATCTTTTATTTTTATATTAATCTTTTCTTTTTTAAAGGTAAAACAAGTGGCTTTTCATGCTAAAGATAAGTTTTATAGATATTTTTGTATGGGAATTCTTGCCTCAATGGCAGCATTCTATTTTATGAATATATCTGATAATTTATTTTTTGTACCTAAGACAACGACTTATTTTTGGATGCTTTTGGCTATTTCCCAAGCAATAGTAATTGCAGAGAATAGTAGAAAGAAATCCTTTTAGGCACATGAAAGGAAATAAACTAACAGACTGACTAGTTATTTTTTTGAATATGCCTTAGGATATGTTTACAGAAGGGCGGGATGGAGAATTAATAAGAAGCGCGTTCTGGAAATGGATGTTATAAGAGTAATGGCTACTATTGCTGTAATACTTATTCATGTTTCTGCAACTATATTATATAGATCAAATGTAAGTTCTAATACATTCAAAGGATTTCTCATTATTAATCAGCTTAGTAGAATTTCAGTACCAGCATTTATAGTATTATCAGGAATAGGACTTATAAACTCATATAAAAAGGAAAAGGGATATTTTGGATTCCTTTTACATAGGCTTAATAAAATTGTACCAAGATACATAATATGGTGTTTTATATATATTTTTTTTATAACAAAAACTTTTAGTATATACAAAGTAAGTACTGACATTATTTTTGGAAATGTGTTTTACCATCTTTATTTTGTACCTTTAATTGTACAGTTTTATATAATTTTACCATTTATTCATAAATTTATACATCATAAATGGACTGTAATTGCAACATTTATAATAACTATTAGTATTTTAATAAGTATTCATTATTTTAATGTTTCAAGTTCACTAATGTGGTTTTTCCACAAAAAGAATTTTTTGGATTGGATTTTTTATTTTTCTTTTGGTGCTTTCATAGGCAAAAATATGAATGATTTTAAGGAAAAGGCTGTTAAATATAGAGGTTTAATATTTATTATGTTTACGGGAGTAATTTTAGGTTTAATTTATGAATCTATGATAAATACTAAATTAATTGCAGACATAGACTTTGTTACTACATTTTTAAGACCAAGTGTATTAATATATACTGTGTTTTTTATACTTTTTATATTTAGTATACAATGGACAGAAGGTGTTTTAATGAAGTTGATACAGTATATTTCTAAAAATTCTTATGGTATATATTTATCACATGCATTTATACTGTATTACTACACCATATATTGTACTAATAGAACAATACCTATAAATTCTTTACAGTTTGGAATTAAAGCTTTTTTATTAAGTTTCATTGGTGCAATATTAATAAATGAAGGTCGTAAACTGCCTTAAAGTCTATAGGGTTGTAAATATGTTATTTTAAGTAATTTACTAAATTTATATTTATTTGGGGGGCGGTTTGTAGAATGTTAGGTATAAAAAAGAAAAATAATACTAAGTGCAGGAGTATAACTGTAGTAGTTTTAATTATATTGAGTATAATGGCTACTGTAGTATGCAAAGATTCAAAGGCTTATGCAGAAACAAAAAATAAAATTTACTATGTTTCCACAAAAGGAAGCGATATTAATGAGGGAACCATAGAGCAACCTTTTAATACTATTAAGAGAGCAACGAATAAGATGCAACCAGGAGATACTATTGTAATAAGAGAAGGTGTATACCATGAAGCAGTAGAAATTTACCAAAAAAGAGGAGCGGTTGATGCATGGTATACAATTAAAAATTATCCTGGAGAAACAGTTACAATGACAGGAGATTATAAACTTAATATAAATGGTATGAATGATCCAGATGCTATTACTTTTAGGGAAAGTTCATATTGGAAAGTAGATGGAATTAGGATTACACAGTATACAGGAGCAGGTATATATGTAACAGATAAGTCTAGTTATATAGAAATGAGCAATTTAACTATATGGGACATTGATTATCCTACGTATAGACCTTATGGTACATCAGGTATAGATGGAGCAAACTCTAGCAATTGTACGGTTAAAAACTGCCATATATATAATGTAGGTTTAAAGGTTGATAAGCCAAAAGATCATGGGATTTATATAGGTTATGGTTCTGATAAATGGATCTTTGATGGTAACAATATACATGACAATTCAGGTGCTGGAATTCAAATGTATGGAAACCCCAATGGAGGTAGTAATTGTACTGTTGTAAATAATAAACTATATAATAACCATGCATATGGTTTGGCCATAGGATCAAATGCTACAAACAACTATGTGAACAATAATTTGTTTTATGGAAATATTTTTTGCGATGTATACATGTTAGAAAATTCTAAGAACAATTGGTTTAAGAATAATTTATTTTTAACTGGATATAGCAATTATAATGTACAATTATCAGATGAAGAATCACTTAGTAATTCATTTAATTACAATACTTATTATAAAGTAGATGGAACTGTGGTTAGTAGATATAATCAGGTTTTAAACTTTGAACAGTGGAAATCTTATGGTCAAGAAGGTTCGGGAAAATATATACATGAACCTGATGAAGCACAAAAAATTACTGAAAAGTGGATACCTATGAATAGTAAAAAGTATACAAGTAAAAGATTAAGTGGTTCTGATAGATTTGGAACTGCAGCTAGTATAGCTACAGAATTTAATAATGAAAAAATAAATAGCGTTCTTATAACATCAGGATATAAATTTACTAATGCTTTAAGTGGGAGTGTATTGGCAAAGAAACTAAATTCACCCATACTTTTATCAGGAAAAACAGATTTGGAAAATTTACCATCAGTTCAATATATAGAAAAACATTTAGATAAAAATGGTAAAATATATATATTAGGTAATGAATTCAATGAAAATGAGAGTATTATAACAAATTTGAAAAACCTAGGATATGGAAATATAAACATATTAAAGGATGGGGAACAATTTGGAGCTATAAAAGCTATTAATGATGAAATAAATGCTCCAGAGGGAACCCCTGTAGTAGTTGCATCAGGAAATGCATTTCCTGACGGATTAAGTATATCTGCGGTTGCAGCTTCTAAGGGATATCCTATAATATTATCAGATGTTTATGGATTGCCTTTAGAATCAGAAGAAACCCTTAAAAAAATAAAACCCTCAAAAATATATATAATAGGTGGAAGTAGTGTAATATCAGATACTTTAAAAGACAAGATAAAAAAAATCTCTGGAACATCAGAGGACAATATTGTTAGAATATGGGGAGAAGATAGATATAGTACATCACTTAATATAGCTAAATATTTTAAATTGGATGGAGCTCAGATTACGCTAGCTTCAGGATTAGATTTTCCAGATGCTCTTGCAGGCAGTGTTCTTGCAGCAAAGCTTAATTCACCATTAATTCTCATAGGTGATAACAATAATGAACAGAAAAGATTCATTGATTTAGGACAATGTACTAATCAAATAATACTTGGAGGAACTGCTTCAATAAATTATAATACACAGGTAGATTTAGGAAGATAAAGTAAATAAAACGTAAATTGTAGGAGGATATTCATGCAAGCTGAAAATATAAAAATAGATTTAGAAAGAGATATAGAAGGCAAAAAAATACAGTTTTTTTTGAAGCGACTAATTGACATATTATTGTCAGCTATAGGAATAATTATATTATCACCAGTATTTATAATATTAGCTATATGGATTAAACTAGATTCAAATGGACCAGCTATTTTCAGGCAAGTTAGGGTAGGTAAAAATGAAAAAGATTTTACTATATATAAATTTAGAACTATGATTGTAAATGCAGAAAAGAAAAGAGAATTAGATATAGATCCTGGTAATTTAGAAAATTTTGTTTTTCAAAGTAAAAGTGACAATAGAATTACTAAGTCAGGAGCTTTTTTAAGAAAAACAAGCTTAGATGAAATTCCACAATTGTTTAATGTATTTTTGGGAAGTATGAGTTTAGTTGGTCCAAGACCAGAAATACCTGATGTAGTTAAATTTTATCCTGAAGCATATAAACAAAGGTTATTAGTTACACAAGGAATAACTGGATTAGCACAGATAAGTGGAAGAGGGGAAATTGAACTGGGGAAAACAGTTTATTATGACCTGACTTATATAAAACAATTTTCAGTATGGATGGATATAAAAATTTTATTTAAAACAGCATTTTCAGTGTTTAAAAAAGAAGGAGCTTTTTAAAAATTATGTTTACTAAGATATTAGAGTATAATGTGTTTAATGGTACTAAATCGGAATTTATCAATTATATAGAGAAATTTGAAAAGGTAAATATAATTTCGGGTAATCCGGAGGTTTTGTATAATGGACTTAGTAATAAAGTTTTATTTTCCAACTTTACAGGACAAAGATCCATTATAATACCAGATGGTATAGGAACTGTTTTAGCATCTAAAGTTATAAAAAAACCTGTGAAGGAAAAAATAGCTGGTATAGAAGTAATGGATGAGATAATTAAAAAGTGTAAAAATACAGATAAAAGTATATACTTAGTAGGTGCTAAACAAGATATACTTGAGGCTTGCATAAAAGAACTAAAGAACAAATATCCTAGCTTAAAAATAAGTGGAAGTCATAATGGATATTTTGATATTAACAATTGTGAATATATTATAAATGATATACAAGAAAAAAAACCCTATGCACTTTTTGTAGCTATGGGTTCACCAAGGCAAGATACATTTATTGTTAACAATATGGAAAAACTTCCTTGTAAAATATATATGGGTGTAGGTGGAAGCTTTGATGTATTTTCAGGAAAAATAAAAAGGGCACCAAAATGGATGATAAATTTAGGGCTAGAATGGCTTTATAGGACAGCAAAAGAGCCATGGAGAATTAAAAGGTTAATTTCTATTCCTAAATTTTTGTTACAGGTTTTGAAGTACACAGATAAGTAAACTATATACAATTTACATTTTAATTACTAAGTTTCCTATGATATTGGAGCTTAGTAATTTTTTATTCATAAATATATCAAATATTAGTTGAAAAATATTGTTACAATCATAAGAGGTAGATATGAATAACTAGTATATAATTTACACAAACTATTTTTAAAGGAGTGTGATTATATGCAGTTTTACGATGTTATAGAAAATAGAACAAGTATAAAAAAATTTAAAAATTCCAAAATAGATAACGATAAAATAGCCAGAATGATAAATGCGGCGATGATGTCTCCTTCATGGAAAAATGAATCATCTTATAAATTTATTATGGTTGAGGAGCCAGAGAAAAAAAATATGATAGCTGATGCTATAAATAATAAAACCGAGGATGCTGCACAGTCTATTAAAGAAGCCCCAATGGTAGCTGTAGTAGTGGCAGACCCTAATGAATCAGGCATGGTAGATGGAAAACAATACTATCTTGTAGATGGAGCTATTGCTATGGAGCATTTTATTCTTGCAGCTACTGCAGAAGGATACGGAACTTGTTGGATAGCGGCTTTGGATGAAAACAAGGTAAAGGATATATTGAATATACCACAAAATTATAGGATTGTAGGATTGACACCTGTAGGAGAAGCAGAAGAAAAGAAAAATCATTATGATAAGAAAAACATTAAAGATTATATGTTTTTAGATTCTTGGAATAATGCATATACAGAAAATCATAAATCATTACACTAGTAATATGCAATGAAAATTACCTAAGGCATATTCAAATGCCTTATACAAAACTTCTAATCTAGAATAAATTTATTCTGAAAATTGAGATAATTAACATATTAGATAATAAAAAAAGCTATACAAAATTAAAGTATAGCTTTTATTTTTTTTGTTAGAAAATTATTTTAAAATATATTTAGAATATTTGGAATTGGGAAGGTTATTTTAAACTTTTAAAGAATATATTAACAAAGAATGTGTTAAAGAAGAGGGTGAGAATATGGAAATTATAGAATTAAATGGAAATGAACTTACATTAGAAGATTTATTAAATGTAGCTGCATTTAACTACAAGGTAACTTTAAATGCAGAAGCTAAAAACAAGGTTGTAAAATCAAGAAATATTGTAGAGAACATTGTAGAGAATAATGAAGTAGTTTATGGCATTACTACAGGATTTGGAAAATTTTCAGATGTAAACATTTCAAAGGAGCAATGTAAGACGCTTCAAAGGAATCTAATACTTTCACATGCTTGTGGTTTTGGAAAAAAGTTTTCAAAAGAAATTGTAAGAGCAATAATGCTTTTAAGGGCTAATGCATTAGCCAAAGGTTGTTCAGGCATAAGAGTTAATACTCTAGAAACACTAATAGATATGATTAATAAGGGGGTTCATCCTGTAATACCTGAAAAAGGTTCTTTAGGTGCTTCTGGAGATTTAGCTCCTCTTGCACATATGGTATTGCCTATGATTGGAGAAGGAGAAGCAGAGTTTAATGGAAAAATTATCTCAGGTAAAGAGGCAATGAGTAATGCAGGCATAAATTTAGTAGAACTTACAGCTAAGGAAGGATTAGCACTCATCAATGGCACTCAAGTTATGACTGCAGTGGGGGCTATGGCATTGTATGAAAGTATAAATTTATTAAAATTAAGCGATATAGCTGCGGCTCTAACTTTAGAGGCATTAAGAGGAATAAGAACTGCTTATGATTTAAGAGTTCACAGTACAAGACCACATAAGGGACAAATTCAAACAGCTAAAAATATATTAGCTCTAATAGAAGAAAGTAGTTTTGTAACTAAACAGGGAGATATAAGAGTACAAGATGCGTATACTTTAAGATGTGTACCACAAGTACATGGTGCAAGCAAAGATGCAATAAATTATGTTAAAGAAAAAGTAGATATAGAAATGAATTCAGCAACAGATAATCCTGTAATACTGGAAAATGGAGATGTTATATCAGGTGGCAATTTTCATGGTCAACCTATGGCGTTAAGTTTTGATTTTCTTGGCATTGCAGTGGCTGAACTAGCTAATATATCAGAGAGAAGATTAGAAAGATTAATAAATTATCAGCTTAATGATTTACCACCTTTTTTGGTTAAAAAGGGAGGCTTAAATTCAGGGTTTATGATCACACAATATGCAGCAGCAGCATTAGTGTCAGAAAATAAAATATTGGCACATCCTGCTTCAGTAGATTCAATTCCGTCTTCTGCCAATCAAGAGGACCATGTAAGCATGGGAACCATTGGTGCTAGGAAGAGTTTAGATATTGTAAATAATACACGAAGGGTAATTGCTACAGAGCTTATGGCAGCATGCCAAGCTATAGACTTTAGAGATGGACTTAAGCTTGGAAGCGGAACTTATGAAGCATACAAGGTTATAAGAAAAAATGTAAGTTTTATAGAAGAAGATAAAATAATGTACAAGGAGTTAGACAAATGTGAAGAGTTAATGAAAAATAGAGAGATACTTAAAGCTGTAGAAAATAAAATAAGATTGTATATATAAACATGGAGGGTTTAAAATGAATAGAGTAATTGAATGTATACCAAATTTTAGCCAGGGCAGAGATAAAGCAGCAATTGAGTACATTATAGATGCAGTTAGAGGTGTAGATGGAGTAAAACTTTTAGACTACTCGTCAGATAGTGATCATAATAGAAGTGTAGTTACTTTTATAGGTACCCCTGAAAAAATAGGAGATGCTATGCTGGAAATGGCTAGGAGGGTTTATGAGAAAATAGATATGTCCACACACAAAGGAGCCCACCCTCGAATGGGAGCATTAGATGTAGTACCTTTTGTTCCAGTTAAAGGAGTTACAACAGAAGAATGTATAGAAATAGCTAAAAGTGTTAGTAAAAGAATAGGAGAAGAGTTTAATGTACCTGTATATCTATATGAAGATGCAGCAACAAAACCTGAAAGAGAAAATTTAGCCAATGTAAGAAAAGGTCAATATGAGGGTTTTTTTCAAAAAATAAAAAACAATGAATGGAAACCAGATTATGGACCACAAGAAATGAATGTTAGATCAGGATGTACTGCAGTAGGTGTTAGATTTCCTCTTATAGCTTACAATATAAATTTAGGAACAGATAATATAGAAATAGCCAATACAATTTCTAAAGTTATAAGAAACATAGGGGGAGGACTAAGGTTTGTAAAGGCAGTAGGTGTAAAAATTGAACATAGAAATATAGTTCAAGTATCTATAAATATTACAAATTATGAAAAAACGGCCTTATATAGAGTGTTTGAAATGGTTAAAATGGAAGCCAAAAGATATGGAGTTCCTGTAATAGGCAGTGAAGTTATTGGATTGGTGCCTATGGCGGCCTTAATTCAATGTTCAGAGTACTACTTACAAATAGAAAATTTTTCACAAGAACAAATATTAGAAAAGAGGGTTTGGGAATAAGTTATAAGATTAGGGGGTAATGTTATGAATATATTAATAAAAAATATAAGCTGTCTTGTAACTTGTAAAGGCAGTTATCCAAAAAAAAGAGAAGATTTAAAAGATGCAGGAATAATGGAAAATGCATATGTGTTTGCAGAAGACAATTTTATAAAAGAAGTTGGAATTGGGGATGGATATAAAAAATATTTAAGACATGATTCTATTGTAATAGATGGAAGGGGTAAGACTGTAACTCCAGGACTTATTGATAGTCATACTCATGTAGTATATTCGGGTTCAAGGGAGATAGAACTTCCTTTGAAGCTTAAAAATGTAAGTTATATAGAGATTTTAAATTCAGGGGGCGGAATATTAAGTACTGTAAAAAATGTAAGAACTGCCTCAGCTGAAAACCTTGAAGAAGAAACTAAAAAAAGATTAGATTTAATGTTACTTCATGGCACTACAACAGTAGAAAGTAAGTCAGGCTATGGGCTAGATTTTGAAAATGAAATAAAAACATTAAAGATAAATAAAAGTTTAAATAAAAAACATCCAATAGATATAGTTTCAACATATCTTGGTGCACATGCTATACCAGAAGAATTTAAAAATAATAGAAATGGTTATATTGAAATGATGATTGATGAAATTATGCCTTATATTAAAAAAGAGAACTTGGCAGAGTTTATTGATTGTTTTTGTGAAGAAGGAGTTTTCTCTATAGAAGAATCAAGAAAAATTTTAAATGCAGGAAAAGATAACGGTTTCAAAGTTAAAATTCATGCAGATGAAATGAAATCTATAGGTGGAGCTGAGCTTGCAGGAGAACTTAAAGCAATTTCAGCAGAACATTTAGTAGGCGCATCTGATGAAGGAATAAAAGGTTTAGCTGAAAATAATGTTATAGCAGTACTTCTACCAACTACTTCTTTTTACCTTATGTTAAATAAATTTGCAAGAGGAAGGGAAATGATAGATAAAGGCGTGGCTGTAGCATTAGCTACAGACTGCAATCCAGGCACATCTCCTACAGAATCGCTACAATCTACTATGACATTTGCTTGCTTTGGATTAAAAATGATGCCTGAAGAAATAATAAATGCATTAACTATAAATGCAGCTTGTGCATTAGGAAGAGAAAATGACATTGGAAGCATAGAAGTAGGAAAAAGAGCTGATATAACTATATTTGATGCTAAAAATTTAAATCATTTAATATACCATTTTGGTGTGAATACAGTAGAAAAGGTAATCAAAAATGGAGTAGTTGTAGTAAGAGATGGAATTTTAGCTTATGAAAATATAAAATTATATAACTAATATGGGGGGAGAACAATGTTGCAAAATTTAGCAATTAAAGATTTTGTGGAAGAGTTATACTCTAAATCCCCAGCACCAGGAGGAGGAAGTGCAGCAGCACTTTCTGCTTCGTTAGCAAGTGCTTTAATGGGTATGGTATTTAATCTTACCATAGGTAAAAAGGAATACAATGGATATAATGAAAAAATAAAAGATGATATACTGAACGCTTTAGAAGAAGTTAATTTGTCTAAAAATGATTTTTTAGATTTTATGAACAAAGATGCAGAAGCATTTTTAAGATTAATGGATGCTTTTAGGCTTCCTAAAAACACTGAGGAAGAGATTAACACTAGAAAAGATCAGATCAAAAAAGGAAATATAGAATCTGTAGAAACACCTTTAAAAGTAGCAAAAAAGGCAGTTGCAATTTATGATTATATTTTAATAGGAGCCAAATTTGGAAATAAAAATACTGCATCAGATGCTGGAGTGGCAGCTCTACTGTTGCAAACAGCTATAGAGGGTGCTATATTAAATGTAAAAATAAATATTGCGGGTATAAAGGATGAGGAATATAAAAATAATATGCAACAGCAATGTAAATATTTAGTTGAAGAAGGTATAAGTAAAAAAGAAAAAATAATGAAAATTATAAATTTAAATATTGGGTAAAAAGGTATAGGAAAGCTATAAGCAGATGTCTTACTTCTGCCAAGCATTCCTATACCTTTTATTTATCAGCAATAGGCTAAAACTAAAGTTCATACTGAATCAGTATAGTTTAATTTATAAATATATGAGGTTGTTAACCCTTATAATGTTTAATTATATATCATTGTCCAGTAGATTTTTAAAACTTATATTTTCTAATTCTTTGACTAAACTGTTTTGAACTTTCTCTAATGCTTTATGAACAGCACAACTATTAGTTCTATTTAGGTTACAATAAATGGGGTCATAAAGACATCTATTCATATAAATAGGTCCATCTATAGCTTCTAGTACGTTTTTTAAATTTATATTTTCAGGCATTTGATTTAGGGCGTAACCACCATTAACTCCTCTAAATGATCTTATTATACCAGAATGAGTAAGTTTTCTTAAAAGCTTTAATAAAAACCTTAATGGTATTTTTTCTTGCTGAGAAATGGATTTGGCTTCGATTTTTTGTCCTAAACCTAATTTAGATAAAAATAGCACAACTCTAAATGCGTAATCTACTTCTTGTGTAATTCTCATTATATCTCTCCAAAATACAAAATATACTTATTAAGTACAGGTTTTAATATACTATGTTGAGTTAAAAATGTCAAGGGAAAACAATAACTAAGTAATAATAAATACTGATTAACTACTGTAGATGTTGAAATGTTCAAACTATTAGTTCCCTTAATGGTAGATTTACTAGTACAAGATTATAAAAAAATTATTAACATAATAAATAAGGCCACTACTTTTGTGTATATCATTGAGTTCATCTATAAATTATATGATATAATTTATAATGGACACTATTCAATAGTTTATAATTAACTAGAGTAACTTATAATGGAGATATGATAAAATGTGTAATTTTATTGAAAAATTAAATGAACTTTACAATATAATTTTACAACCATTAGATATTATATACAAGAAAGTAGCTATAGAAAAATATAAAAATTTGTTTTATATTGAAAAAAATCAATATATATCACTAAAATATTACAATATAAATGCATGCAGTAAAGATAAAGGGGTAGTATATACTCCAGAGGAAATTGCTTTTTTTATGGTGAAAAATTTAATTGAACCAGATATGGTAATACATAATCCTTATATAAAAATTGTAGATCCCGCTTGTGGCTCAGGAAATTTAATAATTCCATGTTTTATACATTTAAAAGAAACTTTTAAAAATAATTTAAAGCTAATAAATGAAACTAATAACATAAACTTAAAAGAAGAAAATATAGATAAACATATAATAGAAAATAATTTATATGGTTTTGATATAGATAAACAAGCTTTAAAAATTTTAATCATTGATTTGTTTTACATATCAGGTCATGTAAGTGAAATGAATTTTTTAAATAAAGATTTTTTAATAGATGAAATAAGCTGTAACTTTGATGTTTTCATAGCAAACCCACCCTATGTAGGTCACAAATCTGTTCACAAAGATTATTCAAAATTACTTAAAGAAAAGTATAAAGGCATATATAAGGATAAAGGGGATATTTCATACTGTTTTTTTCAAAATGCATTAGAACAATTAAAATCTAAAGGTAAATTAGCCTTTATTACATCAAGGTATTTTATAGAATCGCCAAGTGGAGAAGAACTAAGAAGAATAATTACTGATAAAACCACATTATATAAGATAGTAGATTTCTATGGAGTAAGACCTTTCAAGAATATAGGTATTGATCCTGTTATTATATTTTTAACTAACAATAAATTTGAACAAAATAAAATACAGATTATAAAGCCTATATATAATAAAGGAAAAAAGAAGAAAGAGTTTTATGAATCAGTTTTCTTAGAAAACGGTGAAGGTTACAAAAAATTTTATATTTCTAATGATGATTTAAGTAATAAAGGATGGATTTTGATAGATGAAAAAGAAAAATCCATAGTTAATAAAATACAGAAAAAGAGTGTATACATTTTAAGTGATATCTGTGAAAGTTATCAAGGAATAATAACAGGATGTGATAAAGCTTTTGTAGTGGATAGTGATACAATTAATAGGGAAAATTTAGAAGAAAATATTATTAAACCATGGATAAAGAGTAGCTTTATTTATAAGAATAAAATTATTAGAGAAAATAAATTTATAATATATTCTAATCTAATAGAAGAAGAAAAAAAATATCCTAATGCTATAAATCATATAAAAGAGTACAAGGAAAAGTTAATAGGTAGAAGAGAATGTAAGAGTGGTATTAGATTATGGTATCAGTTACAATGGGGGCGAGTTCAGCAAATATTTGAAAAAGAAAAAATAATATTTCCGTATAAAGGAAGCAATAATAGGTTTGCATTAGATAAAGGGAGTTATTTTAGTGCAGATGTATACTCATTAGTATTAAAGGAAGACAGTCTTTTTTCCTATGAATATTTATTATGTTTGTTAAACAGTAAGTTATATGAATTTTACTTTAAAACCTTTGGAAAAAAGTTAGGAGAAGATTTATTTGAGTATTATCCAAATAGTGTTATGAAATTGTGCATTCCCTTCATAGAAGAACTAAAAGAACTAGATGAACAACTTTTGTATAGGTTCTTTGATTTAACAGAGGATGAAATTAAAATTATTGAAAATAACTATGTAAAATAAACGTATTACGACACAAATTTAGAGTGGCCTACGCTTGAATATATTATTCGAAAAACCGTCCGTTTATTAAGAATGCCTAATGCTTCTCTTATTTAAAACTACCTACCCACT
>CAZKOJ010000112.1:0-14947 GCA_964554365.1 uncultured Clostridium sp.
CCGTAAAAGGAGTATGTTGGTTCAATATTAGTTTTTATCATGCTGTTTCGTTTGCTCAGTTTAAGGTGTGTTGGTGTGGTATTGTCTGGTTTACCAGCAACTCCATTTTTACTTATATCATCATACTGTTTTGCCCATAGTTCCGAAAAATTGTACAATTGGATTGTCGGAACATCATTGTACCAAAAGCATACATTTTGGTATCTGCCACAGTATTGATATCAATTGCTTTCTTCATAACTGCAAACGTATTTGTTAGAACAATGCTAATTATACTATTATGTATAAAATACTATATCTGCATTTTTCACATCAAAACACGAACATGAGAAAACTTTGCAAATTTCAATGAACAAAGCAAAGACAAACAAAACATAACAATCAATAAAATAATAAAGTATGAAAAGATAAGGAAAAGTCGACTTATAAAAATTTATAAGATATAATAAACCACATAATGAGTTCTGAAATATCGTTTAGCTTCTGTCATAGGAAATATAAAATGATAGAGGGTGAGATGACAATGCATAAAGAAGATAAATACAATTTTAAGGCTATCGGGCAAGCCATTAAACAAGCCCGTTTAGGTAAAGAGTGGACATGGGAACAGTTGGCACAAGAAGTTGATCTCGCTCCCCGATATATCATGTCTATTGAAAACAAGGGACAACACCCGGTTTCGTAAATGATGGTTACTCATAACCGTATAGCCCTTATTTTTCTCTACCCGGAATACTGCCATAGCATCTACCTCCTTTCTCTCTGAAAAATGGCATAAAAAAACGGGATACCGTTTTCTAACAGTATCCCGTTCAGGGTCTTTATTCGATTTTTGTACTACGTCCCGTTTGTCCGCCGCCCAAAAACATTGATTTTACAAGGATTTTTCATGTTTTCTTATGGCAGGCGGCATTAGCCAGCCCTTTATTTTATTTACTTTGTTTTAATGTTGAATTTGCAGGATTAAAGTTTCCCTTCATTTTACCTTTTTCTTGTCCTTCATGTTTAAGGCTTCCATCCCAATTTTTAATTTTTGTAGTTAAATTAGCTTTCATAGTAGTAGCTTTATCTTGAGTAAGTTTACCACTTGTAACAGCTGCATCTATACTCTTTGATTGAGCATCAATTATCATAGTTTTAAGTTGATCTGCTGTTATATTTTTTTCTTTAGCTAAATCAAAGGCAGTTTTCCCAGCTTTAGCAGCATCTTTTATCTGAGCTTCTGTAAATCCTAAGTTATTTTTTAATATTGAATTTGCAGGATTAAAGTTTCCCTTCATTTTACCTTTTTCTTGTCCTTCATGTTTAAGGCTTCCATCCCAATTTTTAATTTTTGTAGTTAAATTAGCTTTCATAGTAGTAGCTTTATCTTGAGTAAGTTTACCACTTGTAACAGCTGCATCTATACTCTTTGATTGAGCATCAATTATCATAGTTTTAAGTTGATCTGCTGTTATATTTTTTTCTTTAGCTAAATCAAAGGCAGTTTTCCCAGCTTTAGCAGCATCTTTTATTTGAGCATCTGTAAGTCCTAAGCTGCTCTTTAGTATGGAATATATAGAATTCTTATTTTCTTTATTGTTACCCATTTTATGTTCTATTTTTTGTTTACCATTAGATTTTGGAGTAGTAGAAGTTCCAGCTGCATTAACTGTTACTGCACCTAGAGTTAATGATAGTCCAATAGCTAAAGTTGTAAGTAATTTCATATTTCTTTTTAACATTTAAAAGACCTCCTAAAATAACTTTATTATTAGTTTATAGATGTATTTTCTCACTAGTTTGTGGCAGTTAAGTTTCAAAAATGTTACTAAAACATGTCTAATGTGTTAACATTTTGTGAATAAAAACATATATTTATACTAAAATTTTGTAAATATTATAGGAGATGCATTGCTGCTTGAAGTGAAAGTTATGATTGAACCAGTTATTTTACCAGAGGATATATCTTTAATAAGCCACATTTCATTTTTGGCCTTTGGAAGTAACTTTATTTCATTATTTGATATACTATAGGTTCCATTTATAGTTGTACTAGTTTTATAATTATAAATATTAATACTAAAGGTACTATCAGCATTTAATACTAATTGTTTATCTGTGTTTCCTGCATAATATTTACCTGAGTAGGTTGTACTATGCTTCATAAATAAAAATAATGAAACAACAATAAACACTACAATTAATGATTTTATTTTCATATCAACGCCTCCCATTTATAACAACTAACTGAACATTTCAGGAAAATCGTTGTTGTATAAATAATTATTTTGTTAATGTAATTATATTACTTTTGTCAGTACAGATAAAATTCATGGAGAGAAGCTCAGAAGCATTATTCGTATTATGCAAGGTTGTTATATAAGAATAAAGTGCATATATTTTTCGGTTCTGAAATATTACAAGGTTTTAGACAGCTATCTGTTATTGACAAAGCAATTAAAAAACTATATATACATATTAATTCTCTTAAGCTAGCGTTTTTGGATCTATGATTTTAAAGTAGAAAGTGCCATAAGCAATTTAAAATTATCGATTACTTAGCATGGAATTTGTCAGAAATAAGTTAACATAATGTAATGTCTCTATTGACGACATTAATATATTGTAGTAACATGACGTTGTAGGAATAAAATCGAATAATGAAAAACTAGTATAACAATCCCAGGGGGGCTGGTGTTACCAGCTGAGAGTAAAAATGATATTTTTAGACCCTATAACCTGATCTGGATAATCCCAGCGTAGGAAGAGGCTTTATATATTTAAAAAATATAGGTACAGACCTCTTGTTGGTTTGTACCTTTTTTATTTTTAATAAGAGTGAGATTATAAAACTAAGGAGGATTTAAAATGAAATTTTCAGAAAGTTTATATGAAAGTGTTAAGGATATTTGGGATTCTTATTATACACATCCATTTGTTAGAGGAATAGGAGAGGGAACTTTAGATATAGATAAATTTAAATTTTATATGATTCAAGATTATCTTTACCTATTAGATTATGCCAAAGTTTACGCATTAGGTGTAGTTAAAGCTGAAACAGAAGAAGTAATGCAAGGTTTTTCTAGTATGGTGAACAATATATTAAATGGTGAAATGAGCATTCATCGTTCTTATATGAAAAGGCTGGGAATTACCTCTGAAGAAATTAAAAATGCTAAAGCTTCACTTACCAATATTTCATATACACATTACATGCTTGCTGTTTCTCAAATAGGTAATTTAGGAGACCTTACTGTTTCATTATTGTCATGCATGTGGAGCTATTTAGAAATTGGTAGAAACTTAAGTAAAATTCCTGGATCTACAGAACATGAATTTTATGGAGAATGGATAAGAGGTTACATTTCAGAAGAATATAAGAAAGACACTCAGTGGGTTATAGATTTAGTAGACGACATTTCAAAAAATATGTCAAACAAAGAGTTAGACAAATTAAAGGAAATATTTATAAATAGTAGTAAATATGAACACATGTTTTGGGACATGTCTTATAGCAAGGGGATGTAATTTTTTTATGTTGAAATTTTGTAATGTTAATTTTAAATATGAAAATGATTCAAACCTTCTTGTTGAAAATTTGAATTTTCATGTAGATAAGGGGGATTTTATAAGTATAATAGGTCCTAGTGGTTGCGGCAAGAGTAGTATATTTAGACTGATTTCTGGTCTTGAGCATACTTCTAGTGGAAACATTTTCATTAACGAAAATAACATTAATAATTTAAAAGGTTATATAGGGTATATGCCTCAAAGAGATTTATTAATTCCGTGGAGGAATATTTTAGAAAATGCTTCGCTACCATTAGAAGTACGTGGGGAAAATTCAAAACAAGCTAAAAAAGAAGCAGAAGAATTTTTAGAAACATTTGGTCTTGGTAGCTATAAATATAAATATCCAAAAGATTTATCAGGAGGAATGAAGCAAAGAGTTTCATTTATAAGAACTTTACTTACTGGTTCTGAGATTATGCTTTTGGATGAGCCTTTTAGTGCTTTAGATGCTATAACTAAAATATCCATGCAAGAATGGCTTTTAACTCAATGGTCTACATTTAAAAAAACTATATTATTTATAACTCATGATGTGGAAGAAGCGTTGTTTTTATCAAGTAAAGTATTTGTTATTTCTGAGAAACCTATAACTAAATTAAAGAAAGTAATAGTTCCATTTGGTTATCCAAGGGATAGACACATGTTAAGCAAGCCAGAAATATTAAATATAAAAGAAGAGCTTGTAAATGAATTAAAGCAGAGGGTTGAACTATGAAAAAATACACATCATCAATAATTGTAGGAATTTCATTTTTTATAATTTGGGAAGCCATTGCAAGAAAAATAAATGCAATGTACATATTACCATCTCCAAGTAAAATTTTAGAAAAAATTTGGGAGCTAAGGGAGCCACTATTTACAGTGCATCTTCCAGCTACATTATGGGTGACCTTTTTAGGCCTGGGCATATCACTAGTTTTAGGAGTGATCCTTGCTGTAATGATGAGTTTAAGTGAAAAAATTCAAAGGGCAATATATCCTCTTGTAGTAGTAACTCAAACTGTGCCAATTACGGCTCTAGCTCCAATATTTGTACTTTGGTTTGGTTACAGCATATGGAGTAAAGTATTAGTAACCATACTTATAACCTTTTTCCCTATAACTGTGAATGTGTATGATGGACTTCGATCAACTAAGAGGGAAATGGAAGAATTATTAATTACTTATGGAGCTAACAAGAAACAAATATTTCTTAAGTTGAAACTTCCTTCGGCACTACCCTATTTTTTTTCAGCACTAAAAATATCAGTACCACTTAGCGTAATAGGGGCTGCTATTAGTGAATGGCTTGGAGCTCAATCAGGACTTGGATATTTTAGCAAAAGGATGATGACGCAACTGGATGGTGCAGGAGTTTTTGCGCCTATAGTGATTTTATCTTTTATTGCAATAATACTTGTTTGTATAATAGATATTTTAGAAAATAAAATAGTAAAATGGAGGAATGAAGTGTGAAAAAATTAAAATTTTTAGCTTTATTATTAGTAATGATATGTGTAGTAATTACAGGTTGTTCTGGTAAGCAAGCGGGTAAAAATGATTCTAATAAGTTAGAGGATGTAGATTTAGTATTAGATTGGTATCCAAATGCAATACATAGTTTTATATATGTAGCTATACAAAATGGATATTTTAAAGAAGAAGGATTGAATGTACATATTAAATTTCCGGCTAATGCGACAGACCCATTGGCACTTCCAGCAGCAGGAAAAGCAACTATAGGGATTTATTACCAACCTGATATTATAATGTCTAGAGCTAATGAAAAAGTTCCGATAAAATCTATTGGTGCTATAGTTCATTCACCTTTAAATGTTGTTATTGCTTTAAAAGAAAAGAACATAAACTCTCCAAAAGACCTAGCTGGAAAAACTGTTGGTTTTTCAGGGAATCCTTTAAATACAGAATATGTTAAGACCATGGTAAAGGCTGATGGTGGAGACCCAAACTCAGTAAAAATAATAGATGTAGGCTTTGAACTACTTTCTTCTATGGTAACAAAAAAGGTTGATGCCACAACTGGTGGACTTATAAATCATGAGGTTCCAGTTTTAAAGAACCAAGGACATGAAATAAATTATTTTGATCCATCTAAGTATGGTGTGCCTAATTATTATGAAGAAGTTTTTGTGGCTAGTGACAAAACAATAAAAGAAAAACCTGAAACATTGAAGAAATTTATGAAAGCTTCACAAAAGGGATTTGAATTTATGAAACAGAATCCAGATAAAGCATTAAAGATTCTAATGGATAACCAGCAAAAGGATAATTTTCCTCTTATAGAGTCAGTAGAAAAGGAAAGTACAAAAATGTTACTTCCAAAAATGGATTCAAAAGAAGAACCATTCTTAACTCAAAATAAGAAGGTTTGGGAAGATCATATAAATTGGTTATATCAACAGGGTCTTATAAAAGAAAAACCTAAGGCAGAAGATTGTTTCGTAAATATTAATGAAGTCAAATAAAAATTAATATAAAAAAAGATTAAAGGAGAGGTTTCGCTGCCTCTCCTACGTTTTTTTCTTGATTTCTTACTTAGAGTTTTATACACATATAAAACTATCTATATCCTAACTAATATCTCATTTATTTCGTCACTTACGTTAATTCTTTCACTATAAACCCATTCCACATCAAAGTTCAACTTAAATATTTTAGAGAATGAGTAGTACATGTTTATCTTTTGATAATATATTTCCAAGTCATCTAAATTCACCTTAAAACATTGTGGTTTAAATAAGCTTTCTTGTTTGTTAATAAATAACTCTTCTACATATCCTAAAAATACATTCATTAATTCTTCTCTTGATACATCAAATGGAACCTTTAATAAATCCCACTGAACTTCTTCTTTTAAATTGTATTTCTTTATTGTATCTAAAATTAATATATATTCACTAATATCCATCTTAGTATAATAGTCTAATTTCTCTTCTCTAGTACTCCATAAAGCTAATTTTTCATTTAAAGGCAAGGCTTTAATTTTCAATATCGAATCTGAAGGGCCAATAACTGCTCTCTTTATATTTTTATCTTTAATCTCCAATTTAGATTTAATAAAGTCTTGGGTATCTCCAACACTAGCTACATATCCTACATCATAAATGCCGATTCGCCCTGCACGGCCACCTACCTGTTTTACTTCTTGCGAGGTTAGTTCTCGTATTTCTTCACCATCAAACTTTCTTGTACTCATAAAAATAATTCTTCTAATAGGTAAATTAACACCCATTCCTATTGCATCAGTAGTTACTAAAACTTTTGTCTTTTTATTTATAAATTGTTCATATTGAATTTTTCTAACTTCTGGTGGCAAATCTCCATATATTATACTGGCTTTAATACCTTTACAAGAATATTGTTCTGCTATGGATAGTACTCCCTTTTTAGAAAACACCACAATAGCATCACCTTCCTGAATATCGTTATAATTAAAGTTCTTATTTTCAACTTCTAAAGGGATAGTTCTTGTATATTCTTTTATTTCGTACTTATCTTCACAGTCATTTATAATTATTTCTAATATATCTTTTGCATTAGCAGCCCCACATATATGAATTTCATCACACTTTAATCCTAATACAGCCTTACTCCATGCCATTCCCCTATGTTGATCGCTAATCATTTGAATTTCATCAATAACAGCTATATCATAATGTTCCTTTAAGTTAACTTTTTCTATTGTACAGGAAATATGAGTTGAACCTGTCTTTAATATTTCTTCTTCACCAGTTAATAAATCACAAGTTACCCCTTCATTATTTAATTTTTCAAAATTCTCCAAAGCAAGAATTCTTAGAGGAGATAAGTATATACCTTTTTTTGCTATTTTAAGACGTTCTACAGAGTTATAAGTTTTACCAGTATTTGTATCACCTAAATGAATATAAAATCTTCTATTCATGTTCCTAGCCTCAATATATTCATTTTTAGGATTATCTGGAAATTTTTCTTCAAACTCTTTAGCAATTAGTTTAGGTATATGTTGCTTAGTAAGTACTGTCATTAATCCTGAATTTAAAAAAACATTATAATTTCCTCTTAAAACTTCATAGAAATCAAAATCTGTGCCATTTTTCTTATTATAGTACTCTAACATTCCTTTTGATGTATCGTCTAATAATTCCTTATATCTATCATATGTGTCTTTAAAATCCCTAAAACCTTCTTTCTCCATTTCTTTGAGTTGTCTTAATTTTTTTCTTATGGATGCCTCATGTTCTATAAGTACCCCTGGTTTTGAGTGATATACAATCTCCTCAATTTGGTTAATTTGACTCTTTAATTTTTTAAAGTCTCTTTGTTCTGCATTCTTCTTCACTTATTTTCCTCCATATAATCTGCTTAAGTATAGGTAAATACTGTATTTTATTAATGAGCATACTTGTTTAGTATGTTATCCTATCTTATTGAAGTTTATAAAAAATACTTTTAAAAAATAAAATTACTATAGTTTTTCAACCTAAACTTGCAGAAATTTTTGGAATTACAGAAAGTATAATACTTTAGCAGATGCATTACTGGCTTTTAAAAAGTAAACACATATACAGAAGGCACACCCTGGATTTAAAAAATGCATTTATACTACTTTCATAGTTAACAGTATTAATAGGAATATTATTTTACGCTTATATTATAATAGTTGTAGTCATATTTTATATCAAAGTTTTTGATCCCATTTTCTTGCAAATTTTTCTCGATTATTTCTTTCTTCTGATTATTATCCATTATATTTATAGTGCTCATTACACCTTCTGTTAATTTCAAAAAACGATTAAATGGAAACGAAACTGATAATTCATAGTCTTTCCAACCTGCCTTATGCCTGGTTCCGATACATAACATTGAAACATTGATATCATTACTCAAGTATGGGTATGCAGTGGACTCTGAACATATTGCCTGATTTCCTGACATTTTAAAGGTAGAATGTATTCCGCTAAAATATGAATATCCTTGAATAATCCTCATTGTATTGTAAGGATTTGTAATGATAATAATTAAATCTGGCTCCTCTTTGTATTCAGCTAGTGGTTTTACCATAATACCATAAGCATTATGATCACAATAACTCATTCCATCCCTAGCACTTTTGGACGTTGTCATATCATGATAAAGTCCAAGTTTTTTACCATTTTGACCTGATTTATGAAAATGATTAATTGCTTTAAGACCTAATGCACGTGCTCCAGCTTCACATGCAAGATTATCTCCAGTAGCTTTAAGACACCTTCCTGATGTTGCTAATTTCACCATAACACAATAATTCATATTATTAGTAATCTGTTTTGCATCAGCTTCTTTAAAATCTTCTTCAGTAAATAAAAATTTAATTCCTACTATTTTTCTTTCAAGTTCAAGAGCACAATTTAAATTAATAATCGATTCTCTAACACTGTTGTTATCCATATTTAACCTCCAATAGTTATGATATTATAGTCTTTTGTATAGGTAATTACCAATACTTTGTATAAGATATACTAAAATGCAAAGTAAAATTACAGAAGTATATAAAATTGTATTGTTAAAGCTTTGATATCCATAATTAAGAGCTACAGCCCCTAATCCACCTGCTCCAACAGCGCCAGCCATAGTAGTAGCTGAAAGGTATGAAATGGTAGCAAGTGTAGTTCCTGAGATCATAGATGGAACAGATTCTTTCAGTATAACTTTAAAAATAATCTGCGAGTTTGATGCTCCAAAAGAATGTGCAGCCTCTATAAGTTGCTTATCTACTTGAATAAAAGCATTTTCTAAAATTCTAGCTATAAATGGGGTAGCTGCTATAGTCAAAGGTAAAATTGCAGCTTTTTCTCCTATAGTTGTCCCAACTACTAATCGAGTAAAAGGAGAGATGGCTACAATAAGTATTATGATGGGAAAAGAACGAACCGTATTGACTATAAAATCTAAAACGTCATATATCCTTTTATTAGGTTTTAATCCATCTTCACGAGTTACAATTAAAGCAATTGATAATAAGAAGCCAAAAATAAATGCAAATATCATTGTTGCTGCTAGCATTAGAAGCGTTGAAAAAACAGACGGCCCTATAATTTCTTTAAAGTATCTCCACCAATCAGCCCAAAAAGCTTCACTAAACATCAAACCCCTCCTTTTTTATATTTTTATAGTCGAATTCCATAGAGCTTATACACTTCCATTTAATATTATTAGTATCTAAGTATTTCATAACTTGATTACTATCATTTTCAGAAACATTTATTGTCACTGAACCCAGTACGCTATCTCTATAGTTTTCGAGTTTTCCTTCCACAATTATAAAGTCAATTTCCAGATCCCTAGACATCTTAGTAATTATAGGCTTATCATAAATATCTTTAGAAAGTAAAAGCTTTAAATTTATACCTTTACTAGGTAATATATTATCTTTAACTCCTATAAGATTGATAAGAGCTTTAGGCTGTTTCAAAAATATATCTTCAACAAGCCCGCTCTCTGAAATTTTCCCGTTTTCAAGAATTGAAATCTCTTCACAAGAACTTCTTAAAACAGACATTTGATGTGTAACTATTACAATTGTAATACCAAGTTGTTTGTTAATTTGATTCAACAAAGAGACAATTGATTTAGAAGTGTTGGGATCAAGTGATGATGTCGCTTCATCACATAGGAGTATTTTAGGATCCATTGAAAGTGCACGTGCTATAGCTACTCTTTGTTTCTGCCCACCTGATAACTGTGAGGGCCTATAATACAATTTATCAGTTATTCCCACTATATCCACTAGTTCCTTTACTTTTTTATCAATTTTATGTTTGGGATAATTCCAACATTTCATAGGTAATGAAATGTTCTCATATACATTCATGCGGCTTAATAGTGAAAATTGTTGAAAAATCATTCCTATATCCCTCTTAAATGCTCTAGCCTCTTTATGTGAGAGTGATTTCACTTCAATTCCATCAACTAAAAGTGACCCTTTATCATAAGTTTCCAGACCGTTGATACAACGAAGAAGGGTTGATTTTCCTGCTCCACTCCTGCCTACAAGTCCATAAATTTTTCCTGTTTCAATTTTAAGATTAATGTCATTAAGTACACTAAGAGAGCCAAAGCTCTTTTTTAAATTATTTATTACGATCATTTTAGCACCTGCCTTCTTTATATAAAATAAACGAAAAGCAGTAAATCATTACTACTTTTCTCATATGGCTACTATAAATAATTGTAGATGATGTTATTTTTACTTATTATATAAAACCATAGTACCACCAAACATTTCATTAAACTTTGTTCTTACAGCATCAGATTGAAGTATTTCCGTTGCATCTTTAACCCATGGTTCATTTATATTCTTTGAATCTACTGTAAGACCTACTGGGAAATTAGTAGTTGTTGTATCTTCAGCAATAAATGATTTAGGATCGATTCCAGCAGCTTTAATCCTTATTGCAGGGCATATAACAGCATCAGCATCATTTATACTTCTTGCAGTTGTAGTTATTTCCGTTTCCAATATTTTGATATTTTTTGGATTCTCTTTAATATCAATAGGTGTATAGAATTTATCTTTCTTATCACCTAAAGTCAATAGGCCTAATTTTTGAAGCATTAATAAGCTATTTTCAACATTTGTTGGGTCGTTTGGAATAGCTATTTGTGCACCATTTGGAAACTCATTTATGCTTTTATGTTTTGATGAATATAGTGCTGCACGATAATAAAAAAGATAAGGTTTAACCATTTCTAGTTTTGAATTGCTTTCTTTATTAAAGGTCTGAATCCAAGGACGGTGGTTATGTATAAATCCGTCAATACTTCCATCCTTTGTTGCTGTTGCAGGCATATTATTAGCATCAAACATAACAATCTCAACTTTATATCCTTTTTTTTCTAATTCACCTTTTAGAACTGTCATAAAAGGTTTAATTGTGGAAAGCGTACCTAATTTAATGACTTTCTTTTTATCCGTTGTTTTATCAGAAGCAGTTTGCTTTGAACATCCTAAAAAAGATAAAATTAAAAATAGTGAAATTAACAAAGAAAAAGTCTTAAATTTTTTTGATTTCATAAAAATCCTCCTATATTCTACAAATTGTTTCATATTTCCCTATAATGTTAACATAGGGAACAGTTTATGTAAAATTAGAAAACTTAATAATTTGTTATGTTTCTATAAATAATATTTATACCTATAAATTGAACATCCTAGTAAATTTCTCTACCATACATTTAGGAAGAATCATGTATGATAAACGCAGTGTAGGAAATAAAAATTTTGAAAAGCTATCTATATATAGCCTTATTACTGCAAAATATATTTTTTACAAATAATTATCAATGTATTTATTTGAATTACAAAGTGATATTCTTAAAGACAACAGCAAATGAATATAGCAAAATACAGGTGTAGAGTAACCATCAAGTGATTCTTATGTTCAGATGGAGTTGCTTATAATACTGGACAAAATAAAAAAACAGAAAAAATAAGAAATATTAATTGAATATTTGTTATAATCTAAATTGAGGTGAAAAATAAAAGGCTAAAGAAACAATTACTAAAATTAAAATCATTTAGTTAAATGGGGGGATTATTGTGTTTAAAAATACATTAAATAAAGAGTGTAAGGAAAGAATTAAGTTAGCAGAGGAAATTGCAAGTAAGTGTTCCTTAGAATACGGAAAAGAAATTATTATTACTGGATCTGTTTCAAGAGGTCTTGCAGATGAGAATTCTGATATCGAGATTGAATTTTTAGTAGACAATTTAATATCAGAATATGACAGGATTAATTGGATTAAACAAATTGGAGGAACAGAGATATACCCATATGGTGCTCCGATAGGTGATGGTTCAGTATGGATAGTATTCAAGTATAAAGATTATTGGATTGAAGCAGGATGGCAAACAACCAGTATTATGAAAAATAATATAAAATCAATTATAGAAGGTAAAGTTCATACTCACGATAAGCTTATTCTTGCTTTAACATTCAGAGATGCAATCTTTATCAGAAAAAATGGGATATTAAGTGGTCTACAAGAGGAATTAAAATTTTATCCAGATGCACTTCAGAAAAAGATTATAATGAACACAATTGAGCCTTGGACAGTAGATTTAGGATTAGAAGTTAGAAGAATACTATCTAAAAGAGAGGATAAAATACCATTACTTGAAAGAATGATATCAGATGTTCATAGGGTGTTAAGAATTTTATATGCAATAAATAAACAGTGGGAACCAGATTGGAAATGGACAAAACATATAATTAATTATTTAGAGGTAAAACCAGAAAACCTAATTGAGAGAATAGATTCTATTATATGTATAAAAGATACTAATGAAAATCTAAAAAATTGTTTTGAACTAATAAATGATACAGTATCACTTATACCAGAAGAATTGGAATTAAATGATATAGCTAAAGATATTATGAATAATTTAAAAAAGTAGTTGAAAGTTCATCTATATTTATAGGAGGTGAGGAGTTATAAAAAAAATTGATAACTATATTTTAAGAGAAGTAGGAATGCTTGCTCGCTGTATTAATTCTATAAGTGATATAAAATTTAAAGAATTAAATTTACAAAAGGGACAATTTATATTTTTAACAAGGGTATGTGAAAACCCTGGAATTAATCAAATTGATTTATCAAACCTTTTAAAAGTAGATAAAACTACTACAACAAAAGTTATACAAAAACTAATTGAGACAGATTATATAAGTAAAAAAAGAGATGATATTGATAAAAGAATGTGGAGACTATATCCAGAAAAAAAAGGTTTAGAAATATACACATTTGTTATTCAAGAAGAAAATAGAAATATTGAGATTTGTTTTGATAATTTTACTGAGGAAGAAAAACAATTAGCATATCAATTAGTAAAAAAAATGAGAAAAAATATTGAAAATGACTGGAAAGAAATAAAAAAAAACTAGGAGTGATTATTATGATGAGAAAAGCAGTTGTGAAAGATTTAAAAGATATTATGGAAATTCTAAAGGAAACTATCATTGAAATGCATTCTTATAACAATCATCAATGGGATGAAAGTTATCCTCAAGAAAAAGACTTTATGAAGGATATTGAAAAAGGTGATTTATTTGTAGTTGAAAGAGATGATATATTGCTTGGTTTTATATGTGTTAATAAAATTGAACCTGTTGAATACAATGGATTAAATTGGTCATTAAAGGAAGAGGTTATGGTTGTTCATAGAATGGCAGTAAATCCATCTTATAGAAGAAATGGTGTTGGTACAGAGTTAATGAAATTTGCTGATGAATTAGCTTTAAAGAACAATATAAGATATTTAAAAACAGATACTTATTCAATAAATACAAAGATGAAGGCACTATTTGTAAAATGTGGCTATAAGCTTATTGGAGAAATGAGTTTTCTAGGAAAAGAAAAACCATTTTATTGTTATGATAAAGTGTTAAATAAAGTAGAATAGTTTGCTGTTTAATCCAGTTATGCTTTGAAAAGTAGTATTATATTGAATAATTCTTTAAGTATTATAAATCAATTTTATGCGTCCTAAAAAGTAGAAATTATATACAATAACATAAAAAGAGGCCAAAATTATTTAGCCCCATAAATATAGTTTTTGATTATATATTTTAGAGTATATTGCATAGAACTATGATAAGTTAAAATATACATAAGTGGATAACTGAGACTGAATAGATACTAACATATAATAAATGCCAACAAAAAACTAAAAATAAAAATAATAACAAATGTTAAAGCAGCGGTTTTTAACCAAGCCTTTCCCAAAATTTTTTGCTTATACTGGTATACTGTCATGACTAAAGCACTTATGATAATTATCACAAGTAAATCCCAGGGCGCTTCATTGAACCTTAACGACCTATAAATAACATCAAAAAATAATGCAAATGTAATGAAATTATATCCAAACTTGTAACTAAGATTTTCAATAAAAGTTGTTCTTTCATCTTTTTTTACCATTTTATTAGTCATTATTTTTAACCTCCTCAAAATAGAATAAATCTTCAAAATTTTTGTCAAATGCTTTTGAAAGGATTAATGCTAGCTTTGCAGTAGGACAATACTGACCTGTTTCAATAGAACTAATTGTTTGTCGCGTTACGCCTACAAGTACAGCGAGTTGCTCTTGCGAGAGCCCTTTTTCAGCACGAGCAACTTTTAATCGGTTCTTTAGTTGTAAATTTTGATTCAAACTATCACCTCCGATAATTAGATAGTAACATTTGGAATTATTTATGTCAAGTATACTTTGCAAAATGACAAGCAAACTTATGATTTAATTGCTTTAAATAGTGTAATATTGATATTTTAACTCAATAGTAACACAAGATGCCACTTTGTAAATTGAAAAGCAACCTTTGTAACTGACAACTGAATATTTGTAAACGAAACGCCACTTTTGTATCCGAAA
>CAZKOJ010000113.1:0-14933 GCA_964554365.1 uncultured Clostridium sp.
CGAATCAACGCTTGCGGAATTCCGCAAGCGACTAATTCAATAATTTTGTAAAGGAGTGAATTAAAATATTTCAATTAGATGTTATAAGAAAAAAGTCAAACTTTTTTACCTCAAGCAATTCAAATTTAATCTGTTCTAATACACAGAAATTAACTGTTGTAGCAACTAATCAAATCTCACATCATGGTGAAATATTGCAAGGAGTTTTTGAAGGAAATGATAATGTTCTTCATAGAGGATTAGTAACATTGCCTTGTAGTTTTTATAATACGAAAGTTATATTTATTCCAAATAAAAGTATTGGGGAAATAGAAATTATTCCTAGTGACAAAACTAAAGCAGTTTTTGCAGCTAAAAATACTTTAGAATATTTTAATTTGGATAAAATTTATGGTGGGTATTTAATAATTAATAGTAATATTCCTTTAAGATTAGGTCTTGGAAGTTCAACTAGTGATGTAGTAGCTACTATAAATGCAGTGGCAAATGCATTTGATATACCTATTAACGAAGAAGAAGTAGCAAAATTAGCAGTTAAATCTGAAACTGCTTCTGATTCGATTATGTTTGATAGGAGTGTTCTTTTTGCTCAACGAGAAGCATTTATTATTGAAGATTTCTCGAAAAAAATTCCTCCGTTAGAGATAGTAGGATTTAATACAGATTATACAGGACAAGGGGTAGATACGCTTTCTTTTCCACCAGTTAAATATACAGAAGAAGATATAGATACATTTAAAATATTAAGAGTAGCAATAAGAAGAGCTATTAGAATGCAAGATCCAAGCCTTATTGGGAAAGTAGCATCGGCCAGTTCTCATATAAATCAGAAATACTTACCAAAGTATAAATTTAATGATATCCAAAAAATTGCTAGTAAAACTGGAGCACTGGGGATACAAGTATCACATTCGGGTACTGCTATGGGAATAATGTATGATTATAAAGAAAAAAAATTGACTAGAAACGAAAAAACTAAAACTGCAAAATCTTTACTAAATGAAATCGGGTTTAAAAAAATATGGAAATTTAATACTAAATGTTCGGAGGTATATTAAATATGTTTTTAGATAGCAGAAAAGAGACAATTATAGATTCTATAGAATTACCCAAAATCGTTAAGTTAAGTGAAAATTTATATGGAGCTGCTTTTTCACTGATGAAATTATTACCAGCAAGATTTATTATTGATAATGCTATTAAAGAAGGATTAATTAATAAAGATTCTGTAATTATAGAATCTTCTTCGGGAACATTTGCATTAGGACTAGCAACGGTGTGTTCTTTATATGGGTACAACCTTATAGTTGTCAGTGATCCTGCAATGGATGATAACTTAAAGCGTAGAATTGAAGACTTAGGTGCTCAGGTTGAAATTATGGATGAGCCAGGTAAAGCAGGGAATTTTCAGCGTGCTAGATTAGATAGAGTTAAAGAGTTACAAAAACAATACCCTAATCACTATTGGACAAATCAATATGATAATCCTCTTAATGCTAAATCATATTCTTTAGTTGCTCAGTTATTAGTGGAAAAATTGGGTAAAATTGATTTTCTTGTTGGGAGTGTAGGATCAGGAGGATCTATGTGTGGTACAACTATGTATATTCGTAAATTATTTCCTGAATTGTATTCTGTTGCAGTAGATACACATGGAAGTGTAATTTTTGGCGAAAATGAAAGAAAAAGAATTTTAAGAGGATTAGGAAATAGTATAATACCTGATAATGTTAATCATTCAATATTTGATGAGGTGCATTGGGTTGAAGCTAGTCAAGCTTATGCTTTAACAAGGAAATTACATAGAGAGCACGCTCTTTATATGGGAGGCACAAGTGGAGCTTCATATTTAGTTGCAGATTGGTATGCTAAAAAAAATCCAAATGCTAAAGGTGTAGTGTTGTTTCCAGATCAAGGATATAGGTATCAATCTACTATATATAATGATGATTGGCTTCATAGTAACAATTTATTTTTATCTGAGTTACCAAGTGAACCACGTCTTGTGCAATATCCAGAGGAAGCGGAATATGATTGGTGTAGAATTATTTGGGGACGAAGAATGTTAGAAGACATAAAACTTAGGGAGACACTCGGAAAATAGCAAAATGCTTTGTTAAAATTGAGCATATAAAAATTTATTAATTGAGGTGTTTTATTTTATGAATAAAAAAAAACTAATATTTATAGAAAGCAATACATCTGGAACTGGATCACTTTTTATTAAGGAGGCTATAAAACAAGGATTTAAAGCAATATTACTTACCAAGAATCCTTCGATATATAGTTTTATTAACAAAGATATTGAGGTTGTGGAAACAGATACTTTTAGTGAAGAGGATTTAAGTGATATTTGTAATAATTATCTTGAAAAAGGTGAAGGTATTGCTGGAATTACATCAAGTTCAGAATACTTTATTTATATAGCAGCAATACTTGCCAATAAATTTAAGTTGCCTTCGCCGATATCATCTGCTATAAGTAATTGTCGAAATAAATATACACAAAGAGGAATTTTACAAGATGCAAATGTTGGTATTCCTAAATTTTACCTTGCACAATCTATAGAGGAAGCAATTACATTTAGTAAAGAACTTGAGTTGCCTGTAATTATTAAGCCGACTCAAGGATCAGGTAGTTTTGGAGTGAAAATGTGTAGCTCTTTAGAAGAAATCAGAGAACATTCTAAATTTCTTTTAAATCAAAAAGAAAATGAACGTGGAATTACATCAGAACAAAAAATTTTGATAGAAGAATTAGTTAATGGAGATGAATATTCAGTAGAAACTTTTAACAATAGTATTATAGGAATAACTAAAAAGCATCTTGGAAGGCTACCTAATTTTGTTGAAATAGGTCATGATTTTCCAGCTAAATTAACTTATAAAGAAGAACAAAGTATAAAAGAAATTACTATAAAGGCATTAGATTCTCTTAATTTAAAATGGGGTGCTAATCATATAGAACTTCGTTTAACAAAATATGGTGCTAAGATAATAGAGGTAAATCCACGTTTAGCAGGAGGGTATATTCCTGAATTAATACGTTTTGCTTATGGTATAAATTTAATTAGTGAAATGATAAAATTGGTTACTGGACAAGTTTACTCAATAAAAAGGACTAAAAATCAGAATTCAGTTATTAGATTTATATTACCACAAACACAAGGAAAATTAATATCAATTGAGGGCATAGAAGATATAAAAAACACTAATGGAATAGTAGATGTTCAAATATATAAAAAAATTGGAAAATACATGAGCGTTTATGGAGACTTTCGCGATAGAATAGGACACATAATAGCTTGTGCAAACAATGACGCATCCATAGATATAGTAGAAACTGCATTAAAAAAAATAAATTTAGTTATAGAGTGATTATATTTAATTGAGCAAATTGCATAATCTTTAAACCTTGATTTTACTAAGTTGTTTTTGTAACAAAAATGAAATCCACCCCAAGTATTCAATATATTAAGTGTGAACCAAATACATAACAACAGGAGTGAAGTATAAGAGTGTGTATAATTGTCTGTGTAAACTCCAATGTGGATATAATGAAAAATATATATCCCAAGGAGTTACACAGACTTTTATGTTATTAAAGAAAGAACTTTTAACAGAATTTATTAGGGAAAATAATTTAACAACAGCAAGAGATATACAAAATGCATTGAAAGATGTTTTTGCAAGTACGCTTCAAGAAATACTCGAGGCAGAGCTTGATCTTGCGGTTCCAAGAGATAGAGATGGTGAATTTGAGCCGAAGGCTGTTAAAAAGATAGGATAAAATTATACCACTTGCTCAAGAGTGGCAAAATAGACCACTAGATGCTGTATACCCAATAGTATTTCTTGATAGTTTAAAATTTTAGGATAATGATATAGATGATGAGGTATGGAATAATGTTTAAGCAAGGAGATATTTTACTTATAGCAATACCTTTTAGTGATTTAACATCAAGTAAGAAAAGACCTGTTTTAGTTTTGTCCAATTCTGGCTACAATTCTAAGACCGAAGATATAGTTGTTGTATAATAAAGGGCATTCAATTTTGGTTGAGTGCTTTTTATTATGCTTAAATTGTGTGTTTTTCAAGGGTTTTTGGAATATTTGTTGAATGATATACAATACATAATTGGCTTGAAGCATTTAGTACAGAAAAGGAAACTATAAGAACTAAGAACTTTATTGTACAGAGTAATGTACCTTATAATTACACTAAAATATGTGACTTTAAGAGCAGGCAACCAATACTTGTATAGGTATAATGATTTATCAAAATGTTTTCTGGATTAATTACCCATAAATTATGTATAATATTATATATAAGCAAACGAATAGTTCTAATTTGTTATGTATAAATCAAAAAATATTAGTTTAGGAGAATGTATATGAAAATAGAAATGATTACTACTAATAAAAAGCAATTTATTGATTTGCTTTTATTAGCAGATGAACAAGAATTTATGATTGATAGATATTTAGAGCATGGTGATATGTTTGCCTTATATAATGATGATTTAAAGTCAATTTGTGTTGTTACAAAAGAGGGTGAAGGAGTTTATGAGTTGAAAAATATTGCTACTTATGAGAAGTATCAAGGTCAAGGATATGGGAAGAAACTAATTGATTATATTTTTGAATATTATAATGGGAAATGTAAAATTATGTTTGTGGGTACAGGAGATAGCCCTCTAACTATTCCTTTTTATGAACATTGCGGATTTATAATATCTCATCATGTTAAAAATTTTTTTATAGAAAATTATGACCACCCGATTTTTGAATGGGGAAAACAACTGATAGATATGGTCTATCTAAAAAAAGATTTCTAAAATTATAGAACAATTTTACTGATTAACGAATTAAATCCTAAGAAGAACAAGTCTAAACTTGTCATTCAATTTATATATTATTAGCAACAATAGTTTAAAATAAAGCCAAATTTTAAACATTATAGTGGAGGAGTTATGGATAAAAGTTATGAAATTTTAGTTGTAGAAGATGAAAATGATATAAATAAATTACTTTGTAACATTTTAGAAAATAGGGGCTACATAGCTAGAAGTGCATTTTCTGGAAGTGAAGCTTTAATGTGTGTAGAAAATAAAAATTGGGATATGATTTTATTAGATTTGATGATACCAGGAATTAGTGGGGAAGAAGTCATATTAAAAATAAGAGAAATCACAAAAGCTCCAATTATTGTGATAAGCGCAAAGACCTTTAAAAAAACTAAGTTAGAGTTATTAGAAAAAGGTGCTGATGATTTTATTTGTAAGCCATTTGATCCAGATGAATTGATTGCAAGAGTTAACTCTAATTTAAGGCGTTATTTGAATTTTTATAGTGATGATAAAAATAAAGACAGCATCTTAACTTATAAAGATATTGAATTAAATACAGAAAGTAAGGAAGTTAAAGTGGCACAAAATACTGTGGTACTAACAGCAAGAGAATTTGCCATATTAGAATTATTATTAACCAACCCAAGCAAGGTATATAGTAAATCTAATATCTTTGAAAGTGTATGGAATGAAGAATTTTTAGGAGATGACAATACTGTAAATGTACATATGAGCAGATTAAGAAAGAAGTTATCTAGCACTAATAATAATGAGGATTACATAGAAACAATTTGGGCAATGGGATATAAATTAAGAAAATAATTAACTATTAGGCATATGAAAGAAAATAACAAGTCAAAGATGCGACGGATATTTTGTGCCAGACAAGGAAATAGAATCCGCTGATAGTTGTTCTATCAAAGGATTCTGCTGACGCAGTATGATACAAAATAGACTAGCAGACTGACTAGTTATTTTTTTGAATGTGCCTTAAATGAAATTTAAGGTTTTTGAAAGGTTTTAGCAAGGTTTTCTTATGAAACATGGTTTAATATAAAAACATAGTTCATAAGGAGGAGTTATTAATGAATGAATATGTAATGAAAGCAACTAATGTTACGAAAGTTTATGGTAAGCAGAAGGTTTTAGATAATGTTACCATGAATATTAAAAAAGGAGATATATATGGATTTGTAGGAAAAAATGGTGCTGGAAAAACAACCATGATTAGAGTGATTGCAGGACTTGTTATAGCTGATAGTGGACAAGTTGAATTGTTTGATAATATTATAGAGGGTAGAACCAGAATTGGCTCATTAATAGAATCACCAAATCTTTATCTTAATATGACTGCAAAAGAAAATCTTGAGCTTGTAAAAATTCAAAGGGGAATACCAGGAACAAAATGTATTGATGAGGTTTTAAATTTAGTAGGACTTGATGGTGTAGAAAAGAAAAAAGCTAAAGATTTTTCTTTAGGAATGAAACAAAGATTAGGAATTGCGATGGCTATTTTAAGTGATCCAGAGTTTTTGATTTTAGATGAGCCTATAAATGGATTGGATCCAATAGGAATAAAAGAAATAAGAGAACTTTTGCTTAAAATAAACAAAGAAAAAGGAACAACTGTTTTAATTTCAAGTCATATACTATCTGAACTTACTCAAATTTCAAATAGGTATGGATTTATAAATGATGGAAAAATCATTGAAGAAATCACCTATAGTGAATTGTTAAGAAAATGTAGAAATTATCTTAATTTAAAAGTAAAAGATGCGTCTATAGCTTCAATTATTTTAGAAAAAGAAATTGGAATAAAAGACTATGAAGTTTTTGATGATAATGCCATAAGAATATATGATAATTTTGATAGTGAAAAAATAACTTTAATCCTTGCCTCTCATAATATAGGAGTTAAAGAAATTGTACAAATAGGAGAATCACTAGAAAGCTATTTTGCTGATTTAATTGGAGGGAAGGATCATGAGTAATTTAATTAGAGGAGAATTTTATAAATTAAAGAAAAGTAAATGCTTTATTGGAATGATGTTTCTATGGGCGTTATTTTCAATGATGATTGTCTATTGTCTTATAAAAGATGCACATGTAAATAGTCGTATGTGTGGAGTATTAGGGATAGAAGAATTTTTACGACTTCAAATTTTTTTTAATTTTTTATATGCTATATTTGCTGGAATGTTTATATCTAATGATTTTTCAAATAACACTATAAATAGAACTTTTACCTATGGATACAGCAGAAGTGAAGTTATATTAAGTAAGATAATAGTATATGTGCTCTCCTCTTTATTATTGGAAATAGTTGCTGCAGTTATTATAGGAATATTATTTACTACAATGTATGGTTTTAATAATCTTAGTGGAATTAATATTCAGTTATATTTAGTTAGAATGATATTTGTTTCCATACTTTGCATTATTGCCAGTTCATTAATAATTGCAGCTGTTTCTGTAATATCAAAAAGTATTATAATAACTTTAGTTTCAGCTCTTGTTATATTTTGTACTGTAAATTTTACTGATGGTTTTGTGAAGTTTGCAAAGGCTGTTTTTTGTATTTTTCCTTGTGCAGCTATTTTAGGTGGCATAGCACCATTTGTAGATAAAGTGACAATTATAATTACTATAGTTTCATCAATAGTAGCATCTATTATATCTGTTTTTGTGATAATAAAACATTTAAGTAAATTGGATATAAAATAAACTTTAATATTTAAGGATGAGTTAGATGTATATAATCATTATTTTAATTATAAGTTTTTTAATTATAAGTTTTCTAATGGTATCAGTTAAATTATTTTTATATAAGAGAGAAATAAGACATATTGCTATGCAAATTAGAGAATTTAGAAAAAGAAAAACAAGTAAAAAAATTAATACTGAAATATTGGATAAAGATATGGAGAATTTAGCTTATGAAACTAATGAGTTTTTAGAGTTATATAAACGAAGTGAGCAGGAAAAAATCCTCTTTGAAAACTCATTACAGCAGGGAATAGCTAATATGTCTCATGACTTAAGAACTCCATTAACATCAATAAAAGGGTACTTAAAGTTACTTGAAAATGATGAGATAAATAAAGAGGAAGCTTTAAGGATACTTAAAAGTAAAACTGAAAAACTAAATGTTCTCATAAATGATTTCTTTGAATTAGCTTCTATAGAAAGTAAAGATTATGAATTAGAAATGACAAAACTAAATTTAACTAATATATTACGTGATGAGATTTTAGCTTTCTATGAGGCATTTGAAAGAAAAGGAATAGAGCCTAATACAAATATTTCAAGTAAACCTATTTTTATAAATGGAGATAAGGATAGCTTGGAAAGAATAATAGAAAATTTAATTTCTAATACATTAAAATATGCAGATAATAATATTGAAATAAGATTAGAACAGTGCAATGATAAAGCTGTTTTAAAAATTTCAAATATATGTACAAGTATTGATAAAAAAGATATATTGTATATGTTTGATAGATTTTATATGGCTGATAAAGTACGAAAAGGACAAGGCGTAGGTCTTGGATTATCTATAGCAAAAAGCTTAATGGAAAAGATGAATGGATCTATAAAATCAAACTTTGAACAAAGCAAAGTTACTATAATATGTGAATGGGAAGCGAAGGGGGAGCACACGTAGCTTTATGGCAAAAATACAATTAAATAGCGAGAGAACTTGTGTTACAACTTTAGTATATCACGTCACCTACCATAAATAATTCATACTTATTATTACCATAATTGCTAACTGTACATACAAAAAAGAACGCAGATAGATTTGAATTTACACAAATCTATCTACGTTCTCTGATAATTATTTCGCTAAAGTTATTAAGTTTCTTTTCTCATTAGTTTACTTTGAGTTTATTATACTCTCAGCCATTTTTGACATTTGATCAAAACTCAATTTATTGTTATGATCAGTAAGTTTATAAATTACGTTATCTTGTGTCCATTTTAATGAATGTGCAGTTTTAAATTCTTCTTTAAACTTTTTCCCATCCTTACTTCCAACAGTAAGTAAAACTTCTTTGCCGTTCTCACAAGCTTCATCAATTTTATCTTTTTGCTGCTGTGACATTTTATTTAACATATCTATAGGTAATATATGCATTGTATATTCTGCCCAATAAGCAGTAGTATTTCCAATAGTTACTGTTTTAGCATTCTTAAATATTGGAGAGTCGTTTGTTGCTTTGGAAACATCTAATGATATGTTGTTTTTTCTAAGCATATCATTTGAATATATTGCACCTGCTTCTTTTTTATCATATTGTTTATCTGGTGCTGCTGAGCCATCAACATGACCAGATATATCACTATCAATTAATTTATATCCTTCTGGAAGAGAAGCAGGCATTTTTATTTCGTATCCTAAATCTGTCTTAAGTTTTTCTTTTGATGGTGCTTTATCATAATTCTTTATACTTATATAACCGTTAACATGTTTATCGAAATTTTCAAGTGCTGAGGCCCTAATACTAGGTGAAAATGCTAAAACTGACCCTGCCATTATAAATGTACCACATGCTGCAGTAATGATAGATTTTTTAAAATTTAAATTTAGAGGTAAAAATTTTTCTTTTAACATAAATTTTTTTTCACTCCTATTCAATTGAATTTCATATTTTATATTTTCAAACATATTATCCGATGGAGATATTTTTTCAGCTTTATTAAGTAAAGATGCTTTTACTATATCTTCAAATTGTTGTTGGTTTGACATTTTCATTACGCTCCTTCCTATTTAACCTATTATCAAAAGAGTAATCTTCAAACTTTTTATTGCGCAATTCCTTTTCAAGCAATTTTCTGGCATTATGAAGTCTTGATTTAACTGTACCTTGGAAACAACCTAAGATTTTTGATATTTCTTTAATAGATAGTTCATTATAATAATAAAGAATAATAGTTGTTTTTAAAGGCATGCTTAATTTATCAATGGCCTCATTTAAAAAATCCTTAATTTCACTTTTTTCAATTATGTCAGATAATACTAAGTTATCTGCAATTGTATTTTTATTGTTATCATCTATACTTTCTGTATATAAATGATTTTTTTCCTTTGAACAGTAGCGCCATACTATTCTTGTAAGTAAACGATAGAACCAAGCTTGAAATGTTTGAGGATTTTTTAAATTTTTAATTTCCTTATAGCATTTTATAAAAGCTTCTTGAACCACATCTTCAGCTATGTCATTTCGTCCACTTATGAGATAGACTGTTCTAATTGCTTGCTTATTATATTTTTGGAACAAAGCGTTAAAGGAATCCATATCACCCTCCTTACAGCGCTGTATCAAACTAATCTCATCCACGTCATTACCTCCTTTTCTAGGTGCACCTATTATATAAGAGACATTGAATACAAAAAAGGTTCAATAAGTTTATATTAAAATACATAAACTTATTAAATTAATATTATACACTGAGTATTTATTTTGTTAAAAATCCTTTGTGTTATTATAAACAGAGTTCTTGGTTTCAGGTGGGGTTTTGACCCCATCTGAAGCTTAGAGTTGGTAGCCATCGGATAAAACTATATTCCCAGTTTTATAATAATTAAATCGGCATTATTGTCAAGAGGTAAAGTATATATCAATTAAGTTAACTAATATTATATAAAAATGACTTCAAACTAAGAGTAAGCATATGGTTAATTTTAAAGAAGGACTAAATAATTCTATTTGATTAAATTTCATTATATAGTAAAATTAGTTATGATATAGTTGCAATTTATTACGAAGAAAATTCACATTAGGTGAAAGGAAGTTGTATGATGAAAATTGAATTTACAAGAGCAACAGTTGATGATGTTGATAAATTGATTTATGTACAAAATCAAAGTTTCTATGCTGATTATGTTAAATATGGTGAATGTCCTGGATATAATCATTCTAAAGAAAGTATGACCAATATCGTTTTAAATAGGATAACATATAAAATAATTTGTAATAATCAAATAATAGGTGACCTTATTGTTAGAGATAATCATGATAGCACTTACCATCTTGGGGGTATTTGTGTGATACCACATTATGAGAATAAAGGAATTGGACAAGAAGCTATTAAGTTTATTGAGAGTCAATTTCCTAAGGTAACTGTTTGGACTTTAGAAACACCTGCGGATAAAAAGAGAAATCATTATTTTTATAAAAAAGTTGGATATACTATCGTAAAAGAATATATGGATGGTTCTGTCAAAATAGTGTTGTTTGAAAAGAAAATAAACTCAATAAAATAAGCATAATTCATATTCTTCTTATTATATTACTAAATCCCATATCTAACGGTATAGGCTTTTTTGTGTTGAAAACTTTATAGAGGAGCTTGGATAATATTCTTAAGTGAAGATATAAAAATTAATGATTAGAAGACCATAGTTATCTACAATTGATTTTTACAAAATGCAACAAACTCTAATTGTTGGAAGGAAAGAATAATGAAAGTAGTGCAAGTATATCAAGTTGATGCATTTACAAATTAAGGCTCTTGAATATCACTAAGTCGAAATACTACAACGTAATATTCTTATAACGTGAAAGAGAAAGCATTGTGCTTTCTCTTTCTATATTGACATTTACTGGTTTTATCGGTATGATTTTGTATAACGGGTATAATAAGTATGATTAGTCATACTTATTATATCCGTTATACAAAATCATACTTATAGGAGGCGTTCTCATGAAAGGACCAGATGGAAAATACATATTTGGAATAGTAAAAGTAGGAGAAAAAGGACAAATCGTAATCCCAAAAGAAGCACGAGAAATATTCAATATCAAGCCGGGAGATAGCTTACTGTTGCTCGGAGACGAAGCACAAGGTATTGCCATTGTTAAAAATGAGATATTCCAACAATTTGCTAATGACATTTTGAATGCAAAGGAACATAAGGAGGACGAGTAATGAAAGCAATAGAAACAATTAACCTGGAAAAGAAGTATAAGACAAAAACAGCTGTGAACTCGCTGAACCTTTCCATTGAGCAGGGTGAGTTATTCGCTTTACTTGGTGTGAACGGTGCAGGCAAAACCACCACGATTAAAATGTTGTCTTGTCTTAGCAAACCCACAAGTGGCGATGCTGTTATGCTTGGCGAAAGTATCATATCCAATCCAAGTGCGGTCAAGGAAAAAACTAACGTTTCACCGCAAGAGACTGCTGTCGCACCGAATTTGACAGTGAAAGAAAATCTTGAACTGATTGCGGGAATATATGGTAGCAATAAGAAGGAAGCACGTTTGAAAGCAGATGCAATAATTTCGACCTTTGGGCTTAAAGATGTTGTCAAAGACAAAGCCAAAACCTTATCGGGAGGATGGCAACGCCGATTGAGTATCGCAATGGCACTTATTTCGGAGCCACAGATACTGTTTCTTGACGAACCAACACTTGGACTTGATGTTCTCGCAAGGCGTGAATTGTGGTCTGCCATTGAAAAACTGAAAGGCAAAATCACAATAATCCTTACAACACACTATTTGGAGGAAGCGGAAGCACTTTCGGATAGAATCGGAATTATGTCGAGGGGCGAATTAAAAGCAGTCGGAACGGCTGCAGAATTGATGGCCCAAACAAAAAAGGAAAAATTTGAAGATGCTTTTATTGCACTTGCTTCAGAAGCGGAGGTGATTTCATGAGATCTTTAGCATTTGCTTCACGTAACCGTAAGGAAATATTAAGAGACCAAATAAGCTTAGTTTTCTGTATTGGGGTTCCTTTAATAATGTTAGTAATATTCTCTGTAATGCAAAAGAATATACCCTATGAGATGTACTGCATTGAAAACATTGCTCCAGGAATGGCGGTTTTTAGTTTCTCATTCATATCGTTATTTTCAGGAATGCTGATAGCAAAAGACAGAAGCAGTTCATTTTTAGCGCGGCTATATGCTTCTCCTTTGTCTTCATATGATTTTATTGCTAGTTATTCGCTGCCACTTTTGCCAATTGCTTTACTGCAAAGTGCCGTCTGTTTTATTACCGCATTTTTCTTTGAATTGCCTGTTAATTCAAATGTGTTGCTGACAATTCTTGTGCTTATTCCGGTTGCAGTGCTCTTTATAGGATTTGGTTTACTACTTGGCTGTATATTTAACGACAAACAAGTCGGTGGTGTTGCATCAATATTAATTATAATAGTATCATTCTTAGGTGGTATTTGGTATGACTTGGATATGATAGGAGGAACGCTGAAAACGATAGCGTATGCACTTCCATTTGTTCATGCAGTCAAAGCTACCCAGGCAGCCTTGGCGGGAAACTATTTTGATATACCTCTACACCTTATCTGGGTTATCGCATATGCAGTTGTGGTTTTTGTTATTGCGGTAATTGTATTCAAGAAAAAGATGAGCAGTGACAACGCATAAGATTATGAGCATAATATGAAGTTGAGTTAATTCATATTTTCCTTATTATATGGCTAAAGCCCATATCTAACGGTATAGGCTTTTTTGTGTTGAAAAGTCTCAAAACAAAGTCTTTAGAGAGATGAATTCAAGTTGAAAATAGAATATCAGCTGTGTTTGGAAATATGACTTACCTTGATGGTTTTTATTATCCTATGCTGGATAACACTCAAGATATAGTATATACCTATAGTGGCAGTGATAATTTAAGATGTAGCATAAATAAAACTGAAACATCAAGTACAGATATTTTAAAACTAAATCAACTAAGAGTAAGCATATGGTTTATTTTAAAGAAGGCATAAATAATTTCATTTGATTAAATTTCATTATATAGTAAAATTAGTTATGACATAGTTATAGAGAATTGTGTCATAAATTCATTTTTTATATATTTATTTAAGTAATTATTATACGATACTGGGAATTGCAACTAAATGAAAGGTATTTAAAAATATTTACGGAAGAGGGTTATCAGATGGATATAATAAATCATAATAGTAATGCATGGGATAAAAAAGTTGAGGGTGGAAGTGTATGGACAAAAGCTGTTAGCAGTGAAATTATAGAGAAAGCTAAAAAAGGTGAATGGGAAATGTCTGTAACAACGCAAAGACACATTCCTAAAAATTGGTTTCCACCTTTAAAAGGATTAAAGGTTCTTTGTTTAGCATCAGGTGGAGGACAACAAGGTCCAGTTTTAGCAGCAGTAGGTGCAGATGTGACAGTAGTTGATATTTCTGAAAAACAATTAGAACAAGATATTTATGTTGCAAAAAGGGACAACCTAAACATTAAGACTGTAAAGGGAAGTATGTTGGAACTAGGTATGTTTGCAGATGAAAGTTTCGATTTAATTATACATCCTGTGTCAAATTTGTTTGTAGAAAATATTCTTCCAGTTTGGAAAGAAACTTTTAGGATTTTAAAATATGGAGGAACTTTAATTTCAGGCTTTGGTAATCCTGTTTTATATTTATTTGACGATGAACAGGAAAATGAAGGGATTTTACAAGCTAAATATTCTATTCCTTATTCACCATTCTCAGCTTTATCGAAAGAGGAACTTAATAAATGCTTAAAAGAGGGTCAAACCTTAGAGTTTGGGCATAGTCTTGAACAACAGATTGGAGGTCAAACAGAAGCAGGCTTTATTATTACAGGGTTCTTTGAAGATGATTTTGGTGGAGAAAGATTGTTGGATAAGTATATAAAATCCTTTATTGCCACAAAGTCAATGAAAATAAAAATATAAATTGATGAAATAATTCGGTATTCCTCTAAGTATAGTGCTTAAAACTCCGTATAACAAGGATATTCCTAATTCATCGCTTCCGTTAATTACTGTGGTGGGGTTAATCCGGAAGCACGTTTGAAAGCAGATGAGATACTTTCGACTCTTTGTCTTCATATGATTTTATTGCTAGTTATTCGCTGCCACTTTTGCCAATTGCTTTACTGCAAAGTGCCGTCTGTTTTATTACCGCATTTTTCTTTGAATTGCCTGTTAATGCAAATGTGTTGCTGACAATTCTTGTCCTTATTCCGGTTGCAGTGCTATTTATAGGCTTTTTTGTGTTGAAAAATCTCAGAACAAAGTCTTTAGAGAGATGAATTCAAGTTGAAAATAGAATATCAGCTGTGTTT
>CAZKOJ010000114.1:0-14862 GCA_964554365.1 uncultured Clostridium sp.
ACTATCACATTTGCCAGTGGTTCCTGTAGGTAAAGTAGATATAAAAAACATACTATTGTTTTTTGTATTAATAGAAATATTTTTTGGAATTTATATTCCCATGACATTTAAGCTTGGTTATGTTAAGTTGCAAATAATAAGTGCAGGCATGATTGCTATATTCCCATTCTTCATATCTATTATTATAAATTACTTAGGAAGAGATATCCCATTGATGGCTACTATGGAAAACAGTTCCACATGGATGATTGCTATTCTATCATTACTGATGACATGTGCATCCATTAGCATTGGAACTATGGCATCAAATAAGATTATTAAGAACAAAGAGTATTAGGATGGTGATTAAATGGAACAAAATACACAAGCTGTTGTACTTTTTGGAGTTGCAGCATCATCTTTCATAGTATATTCTGCATATCAGTATATTAGTGTTATGATGAATAAAGAACTAATAAGCTACACAATGGCAACAATCATTCATACAGAGACCGCTGTACCAGAAGCGATGAAAAAAAATAACTCTAGATGGGCTATGGTAAGATTTAGAGTAGATGGAAAAGAGTATATATCTTCAAGTAGCATTCAAGTTTCAATGAGTGCTTCTGTAGGGGATCAAATAAGAATTGCTTATTATAAAGATAATCCTAGGGAAATTTTCACACCAAGTTTGAAAAAAGCAAGTATATCCTTTGTGATTGGTATTTTATGTATGGCTATTATGTTTTATTTAAAAACTTAAATATATAATGTTTTCACCGATGTAATTTATGAATTTTATCATAATCTTTCGTGGCGTTCATTAATGTTTTTGTATTTTTTTATATGAATATTCGTAAAAACATTGACTTAAATGTCTAATTTTGATAATATCAAGTTACAAATTCCCTTAAATAACTTATTATTCTACTTAATTTGATTTTATTTTATTTTATTTAAAGAGTTTGAGACTTACTTATATATTAAAACATAATTTAATAACTTGCTCATATAATTCCTGAATATGGAGGGAAGTTTCTACCAGACAACCTTAAATTGTCTGACTATGAGTGGAATCTTACTTATGGTTATTTTAAATATTTATTTTTATTATCTAAAATAATGGACGATAAGGTTTTCATTTATAGTATGAATAACCTTATCGTTTTTTAGTATTAGGCATATGAAAGAAAATAGACTAGCAGGCTGACTAGTTATTTTTTTGAATGTGCCTTATGAGCATGAAACTTATTAGGAGGATTTTAGAATGAAAAACACTAAAGATACTAATTTAATTGTTGGAATTGATGAAAAAATCAGTATAAGATATGCCTTTTTTTTAGGTTTACAACACGTTTGTGCTATGGATTTGTACATAGTCCCTATAATTTTGGCAGGTATTTTATCTCTCAATGCGCAAAATACAGCTTATTTTATACAAGTGAGTTTTATTGCCGCTGGAGTTGCAACGCTAATACAAACTGGCTTATGTATGCGCTTACCCATTATGCAGGGACCTTCATATATTCCTATCGGTGCATTAGCTGCTATCGGAAGCAAGTTAGGCTTGCAAGCCATGGTTGGTAGTTTAATCCCAGGTGCACTATTTTTAATAATACTTGGTTATCCATTACGTTTTCTTTCAAAAATAATTTCTAAATTTATTCCACATATTGTTGCAGGCACTGTTATTGTCATAGTAGGTATCTCTTTAATGCCAGTTGCTATGACTAACATTTTTACTGCACCTGGTAATTTAAAAACAAATTGCATCCTTGCTTTGACTTCATCATTCTTATTAGTTACCTGTATGATGATTGGACGTAGATCAAATAAGTTTGGTAAACTTATTCGACTTACATCTGTAATGATTTCATTAATTGGTGGTACTATAGTGGCTTCATTATTAGGTGTAGCAGATTTTACACCTGCTTTTAATGCGTCTTGGTTTTCATTTCCTAAACTATTACCTTTCGGAAAACCAGTGTTTGATTTAAAAGCAATTTTAACTATGTTATTTATTTATTCAGTTATTTTAGTTGAAACCTCAGGAACTTGGTTTGCAGTTTCTTCTGTTACTGGAAGCGAATTAACTGACAAAGCTTTAAATCGAGGTGCTGTTGGTGAGGGGATTGGTTGTTTTGTAGGTGCATTGTTTGGAGGCACTCCAATGACAGGTTATTCAACAAATGCAGGAGTTATTGCAGTAACAGGTGTTGGTAGTAGGATGGCTATTATTGCTGGAGGAATTATACTAGTTGTACTTGGCATGATACCTAAACTAATGAATGTAATTGCTTGTATACCTGGTGCGGTTGTTAGTGGGGTTTTTGCAGTAGTTTGTGTAATTATTGCAATGAATGGCTTTAAGTCAATTCAGCATGAAAATTTTGATGAAAGAAATATGCTGTTAATTGGATTACCTATACTTTTAGCTCTTGGAACTACTGTTTTACCTAAAGATATCTTAAATAGTTTGCCAAGCCTTGCAAATTACATTTTTTCTTCTGGAATTACAGTGGGAGCCTTGGCTGCAGTAATATTAAATATACTTTTACCTAAAACAGCTGTCCAAGTACCTAAAGTAAAACAATATGAAGATGCTGTGTAGAATTTTTATATTTAAGTTTTACTATGTTTCATTCAACTATGTATGCAAAAAATAGATAGATATATATATAAAGGAGATCATATTATGAATCAAATTTTAATAAAGAATGGTTATATTATCACAATGGAGTGTTCAAAAAAGATATTTGAACGTGGTGATATTTTAATTGAAAATTCTAAAATCATTGCTATAGGTAATGTAAACTCTGAATTAATTAAATCCAATGTTGAAATTATAGATGCCAATGGAAAAATTATAATGCCTGGTTTAGTAAATACCCATGTGCATTTGTCTCAACAATTAGCTAGGGGGCTAGCTGATGATGTGGACCTTTTAACTTGGCTTCGCAAACGTATATGGCCTTATGAAAGCAATATGGATTTAGAGGATTCTTATATTTCTTCACTAGCTTGCTCGGCAGAACTAATACGTTCAGGTGTTACTACCTTTTGTGAAGCTGGTGGACAAGAAGTAGATGGTATGGGAAAAGCAGTAACAGAAGCAGGACTTAGAGGTATTCTTTGTCGTTCCACCATGGACTGCGGTGATGGTTTACCATTAAAATGGCAAGAAACTACAGAGCAGTCTTTAGATAAACAAGTAGAGTTACTTGAAAAATGGAATGGTAAAGCAGATGGACGTATTAAATATTGTTTTGGCTTAAGAACTATCTTTAACACTACTGATAAATTAATAACTAAAACTAAAGAGCTAGCTGATAAATATGAAGTAGGTATTCATATGCATGTTGCTGAAATAGAAGATGAAGTTAGATATGCAGAAGCAACTCGTGGTGAGACTACTGTTGCGCATTTAGCTAAATTAGGGGTATTAGATAAAAACTTTTTAGCTGTGCACACTGTGTGGCTTACAGAACAAGAAATTGATTTGTTTAAGCTTCATAATGTAAAAGTGTCCCATAATCCTGGTGCTGCAATGAAAGTTGTTTTAGGATTTGCACGTATTCCAGAAATGCTTGAAAAAGGAATCAATGTTTCAATTGGAACTGACGGTGCTCCTTCTAATAATAGAATGGATATGTTTGATGAAATGCATTTAACTTCATTAATACATAAAGGTAGAACATTGAATCCAAAGGTTGTGCCTGCTGACCAAGTGTTAGAGATGGCTACAATAAATGGTGCAGGTTGTGCCCTTTGGGAAGATGAAATAGGTTCTTTGGAGGTAGGAAAAAAAGCAGATTTAATAATTATTAACCCTAAATCCATTGGCAGTGTTCCTATGCATGACCCAATTGGAAATATAGTATATTCAATGCACTCTAGTGATGTAGAATCTTCTATGTGTAATGGTAAGTGGTTAATGAAGAATAAAATATTATTAACCATAAATGAGGAGGATATTATTAGAGAAGCACAAGAAAAAGCAACAGCATTAGTTAAAAAAGCAGGTATTGTTTTACCTAAACGTTAGAACCTGCTTTAAAATATGTAAATAAAAGGGCGTACTTTTTAGGTATTGTTATTAGCAAATGACTTCTATATTGCATAGAAGTCATTTTTTTAACCAGTAAGTTAAATATATTTACATAACAGTAAAATAGGAGTATTAATTAATGTGTATGGTAATATAAGTTCTGGTTTAGCAATGGAAGAACTCTATACCATAACAAAGAAAAGAAATTCAAATGAAATTTGTATGTCCGCTTATAGTTGTTAGTGACATTGAAGTTATATAGTATCGCTGTGTGCAATTTATATGATTCCTATGATTGTGAGGTAAGATGATGGCAAATTATAAAGAAATGACTTGTTCTGTTGCTTGTAATAAGCTAAAAAGGAAAATCCCATTTGCGTGGGATTTAAACATATATCGTGGGTGCGAACATGGATGCAAATACTGTTATGCTATGTACTCACACCAATATTTAGATTCTGAGCAGTATTTTGATGATATATATGTAAAAACCAATATTGTTGAGCAGTTGGAACAACAACTCAGCAGTCGCTCTTGGAAAAGGGAAACAGTCAATATAGGCGGTGTTACCGACAGCTATCAGCCAATAGAAGCACAGTATAAACTGATGCCTGATATTCTCCGGCTGATGATTAAATACAAAACACCTTGTATAATTTCCACAAAGTCAGATTTGATTTTACGGGATTATGATTTGATAGCGAAGCTTGCAAATATCACCTATGTTAATGTTGCGGCAACCATTACTTGTATGGATGAAGGTATTCGCAGAAAGATAGAACCAAGTAGCTCAATAACGCAATATAAGCTAGTTAATGGAAGATATGGAACTCCAAGAGTATTTTTGTCTAAAGATATTTAAATAAGTTATGAGTCAATGATATTAATATTACAATAGTTCTAAAATGAGAAAAGGTTTTAAAATGATACAATTTTAGTATCGTTTTGAAACCTTTTTATATTTTATAATGTTTTTGTAATATATGAGGTATTTAAAAAAGTTTAGGTGATTAATGTGTAGAAAAAGGCCTTGTTTTGTTTAATTTTAACTATTCAAAACTTAATAAGTATATTTGGCATGAAATTTGCTATGTATAAATATGTCTGAAAAGTAAAAAAAGACTATATATAATGTTTTTTATTATGTTGTGAAAGGGGATATATAATGAATTTGCAGAATATGGTCGAAGATAACTGGAGTAAAGCTGCAGAAAACTATAGCAATAACATACAAAAGGAGCTTAATAGTTTCAAAAGGAATGTATGGATAGAAATAATATTGGAGAATGCACCTAAAAAAGAAAAACTTAATATACTGGATGTTGGTACAGGGCCTGGTTTTTTTGCAATTATTTTATCACTCGCAGGGCATAAGGTTACTGCTGTAGATTGCACAGAGGAAATGATTGTACAAGCTAAAAGAAATGCACAGCAATCAGGAGTTAACCCAAATTTCTATGTTATGGATAGTCATAGTTTAGATTTTCAAGATGAAAGCTTTGATTTAATTATTAGTCGTAATGTAACTTGGACTTTAAGAGATGCAGAAGCTGCATATAGTGAATGGAAACGTTTACTTTATCCGGATGGAAAAATACTTATATTCGATGCAAACTGGAATTTACATCTTTTTGATGAAAAATACAGGTTAAAATTTGAAGAAGATAAATGTGAATATATAAAACAATATGGAGGAAATGCTAATTATGATAAACATCCAGATAATGGGGATGAGTTTAGACGATCTATGCCTATGACTAGTCGTTTACGTCCTCAATGGGATTTTGAGACTTTAATTAATATTGGTTTTACTAAAATTTACTGCCAAACTGATATTGCTGAACGAGTATGGGATGAATATGAAAAATTAAAATATAGATCAAGGCCAATGTTTATGATAGCTGTTGGAAAATAAAAAAATTCAATATTTAAGATATATAACTGAAATTCGTAATATGAACCCTAAGTATATTTAAGGTTTGAATTGCATATAAGGGAATGCATTTATACAAAATTTATTATTGAATTGTATTTAGGAGTGATACATTAATGAAGACTAAATATATTATAAAGCGGATATTACAAATCATTCCAATGCTTGTAGTAGTTTCTATAATAGCCTTTACCTTAAGTAATTTGTCAACAGGTAGTGCAGCAGAGATTACAATTATGAATGAAGGGGGACAAGTAACTACTGATACTATTGCAGCAGTAAATAAAGAACTGGGACTTGATAAGCCACTGTATATGCAATATTTTAATTGGCTTGGTAGGGTTTGTAATTTTAATTTTGGAGTGTCATTTAGAAGCAAACAACCTGTTCTGGAGGAGATAATGTCCAGATTTCCAGCTACGTTAAATTTGGCTCTTTGTGCTACAGCGTTATCTATATTAATGGCAGTTCCAATGGCGATTATATCTGCTAAATATAAGAATAAGTGGATTGACCATTTTTTTAGAGTCATTTCTACTGCGGGAGCTACGGTTCCTGATTTTTGGTTAGGATTACTTATGCTATATGCTTTTGCAATATATTTTAAAATATTTCCCGTAGTAGCAGGGAATAAAATTCAAAATATTTTTTTGCCAGCATTTACTTTAAGTGTTGGGTATGCAGCTATATATACTAGATTACTTCGAACAAATCTTATTGAAATAATGAACTATGATTATATGAAAGCAGCTAAAGCAAAAGGCCTAAGTGATAATGCAGTATTAATTAAGCATGGTTTAAAAAATGCAATACTTCCCTGTATGACACTTATTGGGAGTCACTTTGGATCATTAGTTGCAGGTAGTTTCGCTTGTGAAACAATATTTTCTTGGAATGGCATTGGAAAATATGCAGTTGAAAGTATAAAGGCTAAGGATTTTCCTATAATTCAAGGGTACATATTGGTGGTGGCTATATCTTTTATTGTTTTAAATTTGATAATAGACATATGTTACATATATATTGATCCGAAAATCGAGCTTAAGTAATTGGAGAAGGAGATTTAAATGAGTGAAATAGATATTAAAGTTGCAGATACAAAATACTTTAGAAAGGTCTTATATTATTTAAAAAAGGATAAGCTGGTATTTATCGGTGGTACAGTAGTAATATTTTTTGCTTTAGTAGGAATATTTGCTCCATACATCGCTCCGCACAATCCAGTATCTGTGGATTTGCAAAGACGCTTCCTTAAACCAAGCCTAGAGTTTCCTTTTGGAACTGATCAGTTAGGAAGATGCACACTGTCAAGGATAATATATGGAACACAAACATCATTTAGTAGTGCATTGCTTGTTTTGTTAGGCATATTAGCCATTGGTGTTCCGCTGGGCATATTAGCAGGATATGTTGGCGGGTGGGTAGATAACTTTATTATGCGTTTGGCAGATATTACTTTAACTTTTCCATCCAGTATTGTCGCTTTAGCAGTGGTTGGAATTTTGGGGCCTAGCATTTTAAATATCATGCTTGTTTTGATTTCTTTATGGTGGGCTCCCTTCGCTAGAATTATTAGGGGAACGGTACTTAAATTAAAAGAAATGGATTTTGTAATGGCTGCAAAGGCAGCTGGGACGTCAAAGTTCAATATAATTGTAAAACATATACTGTTAAATGCAGTGTCCCCAATCATTGTACTTTCCACTCTAAAAGTATCCAGTATAATTACTCATATAGCAGGATTTTCTTTTATTGGACTTGGTACACAACCACCGTCAGCGGATTGGGGGATTATGCTTAGTGACAGCAGACAATTTATTTCTAGTGAGCCAACCCTGATGATATGGCCGGGTTTAACAATTATGATTGTTGTGTTTGGATTAAATATGTTTGGAGAAGGATTGAATGAAGCATTGCTGCCAAATTCAAATTAAAGGGTGCATACAAGGCAACATACATTGTATAGGAGTGAGTAAATGAACAATCAACCAGTTTTATCCATAAAAAATTTAAAAACATACTTTTATAATAGTAAAAATAATGCTGTTGTTAAGGCTGTTGATGGGTTAAGCATCAACGCATTTAAAGGTAAAATTACTGCTGTGGTGGGACAGAGTGGAAGTGGTAAATCAGTAATGGCACTATCTGTTTTCAATTTAGTTGAGGAACCAGGGAAAATAGAAGCTGGCGAGATAATATTAAATGGTAGAGATATAAGCAAGCTAAATAAAAAAGAGCTTCGAAAAGTGTGTGGGAAGGAAATAGCAATGATATTTCAAGATCCTACAAGTGCTTTAAATCCAGTGTTAAAAGTAAAAAAACAATTAATGGAAGCAATATTGATTCATGAAAAAGTAAAAAAGAAAGATGCAATAAAAAGATGCGAGGATATGCTTAAAAGGGTTGGTTTAAAAAACACAAACAAAATACTGAATACATATCCATTTGAGCTAAGTGGCGGAATGTGCCAAAGGGTAATGATTGCTATGGCTATGTTATCTAATCCTAGTGTACTGATAGCAGATGAACCAACTACAGCACTTGATTTAACCATACAAGCAGGAATACTGGAAGAATTGCTCAAACTAAAAGATCTTGGCATGGCAATTATACTTATCACTCACGATTTAGGTGTTGTGGCACATACGGCTGATGATGTATACGTTGTGAATAAGGGTAAAGTTGTTGAAAGTGGCAACGTATATGACATATTTGGAAAGCCTCAGCATAAGTATACGAAAGAACTTATAGAATCTGTTTAAATGAGAGAGGAATTAAAAATGAATTTAATTGAAGCTGTTGCTTTGTGCAAATGTTATGACGAAAAAGCAAAGAAGAAAGTATATGCAGTAAAAGATGTTGATTTAGCTATAAGGAAAGGAGAAACCTTGGGACTTGTAGGTGAGTCTGGATGCGGCAAAAGTACTCTTGGTAAAATGCTGTTGCAACTAGAAAAGAATACAAGTGGGCAGGTACTTTACCATGAAAAAAATATTTCTGCATATGATTTTAATAAAATGCGCACTATTAGAAATAATATGCAAATGGTATTCCAAAATAGTGCTAACTTATTTAATCCATATTATACTGTTAAGCAAATTATTATGGAGTCAATAAATAACTATAGTAAAGACTGTGAAGCCGACAAGGAGCAGCAAATAATAGATATACTTAGCAGAGTAGGTTTAGACAGTAGCTATTTAGATAGGTATGGGAATCAGTTAAGTGGAGGGCAAAGACAAAGAGTAGGAATAGCACGTGCACTTGTACTTAAGCCGGAGTTTGTAGTTTGTGATGAGGCTGTATCCAGTGTGGATTATGGAATAAGGAATCAAATACTAAAGCTGTTAGTGGATTTAAAAAAGCAATTTGGTTTAACATATTTATTTATATCTCATGATTTATCAGCAGTAAAGAAAATATGCGATAGAGTTGTAGTCATGTATATGGGTAATATTATGGAGATACTTACAAGTGTTGAAGATAATATTAAACATCCGTACACAAAAGCATTACTGGCTGCCTCTTTAGACATTAACCCAAGAAACAGACAAAAGAAAAAAGTACTATTTAAAGAAAATGAGGAGCTAAGTATTCCTGAAAATGGCTGCGTGTTTCAAAATAGGTGTTTATACAGCAATGATAAATGCAAAGCTGTTAAGCCTAAATTAAAAAAAATATATGATAGCCATTTTGTTGCATGTCATTTATATAACAAATAATTATATTTACGGGGGTTAAAAAATGAGGAAAATAAAATTGTGCATTATATTGTCAATGCTATGTGTTTTTATGCTGTCTATGTCAGCATGCGGTAATAGCAAGCAAAATGGGAAAAAAGAAGAAAAGAAAGAAATCGTTGTTGCCATGTCTACTGATGGTCAAATGGATAAATTAGATGCAGCAACCTATAATGGGCCACACCCAATTTATAAAATGATATATGAGGGTTTTGTGGAAGATGGTGGTTCCAAAGGGATACAGCCACAATTAGCAACGGAATGGAATATAGCAGAGGATGGTAAAACCTATACCTTTAAGCTTCGTAAAGGAGTTAAATTCTCGGATGGTACAGATTTTGATGCAGATGCTGTAATATTTAATTTGAAAAGATGGGTTAATAATCAACGTCATTTATCTTTAACAGCAGTAAACGTGGTAAGCATGGAAGCTGTTGATAAGTATAGCGTTAAAATGGTTTTCAAGGATAAAGCTTATCCAATTTTAACAGAATTATCATATCCAAGACCTGTAAGATTTTTAAGTCCAAGTTCAATTCAAAAAGTTGAAGGTAATGTAATGGGGAAATTTACAAAACCAGTTGGCACAGGACCATGGATGTTGGAAAGTTATACAAAAGATAAAGAGTTTGTACTAGTGCCTAATCCACACTATTGGGGTGAAAAGCCAAATTTAAGTAGGATTGTATTTAAAATTATACCAGATGGACAAGCAAGAGTTATGGCATTGCAAAGTGGTGAGGTAGATTTAATTGGTGGAGAATTACTTAGTAAAGTACCACTAGATAGTATCGCAACATTAAAGAAGGATAAAAACTTTACTCTATATAATTCTAAAACTATGATGTCTCATTTTATTACTTTTAATCAGGATAATCTTAATCTTCAAGATAAAAATGTACGCCTTGCAATGAATTATGGTATTGATAAAGAAAGTATGGTTAAAAAATTATTAAATGGAATTGGTAAGCCAGCAGATGGGTTATTTCAAAAGGGTGTTCCATATGTTACCAAGGAAAATAGTCAAGGATATGGGTATGACAAAAATAAAGCAAAAGAGTTATTAGCACAGTCCGGATATATGGATACTAATGGTGATGGCATTCTTGAAAAAGATGGTAAGCCCTTAGAATTTAATATGGTATTAAGTACAGATGCTTTTCCAGAATGGAAGTCTATGTCTGAATTTATCCAATCTGAACTGCTAGCAGTTGGTATAAAAGTGAATTTAAATACAGTAGATTTAAATACTTGGAATGATATTTCGATAAATACTAGAAAATTTGATTTGATGTTGCAGCGTACATCATCAGATTCATGGGTTCCACACGGTGACATTAAACAGTTTTTCACAATAATGAAAAGTAATAATAAAGCAAGAATATGGTATGATGAGGGGCTAGACAAAAATATTAAAGCTACATTGGAAAGTATGGATGAAAAAACGAGACAAGAAAACTATGATAAGGTATTTAAGTTTATCCATGACGAAGTAGTATGTGTTCCGTTATATTATCCAGAAACTACTTTTGCTGTGAGTTCAAGAGTTAAAGGTTTTGAAGTTGGAGTAAACTCTTATGCTCCTGTTAAATGGGAAAAGCTAGATGTAGTAAGTAAATAATTTAATAAATAATTTAGTAATATAAAAATCCTCATCGAAGAATTTTATATTCAAAGGAATACCCCAACCATTTGTTAAAAGATGAAATTTGTAGAAGTAACCGAAATGTACATTAACAAAGTCTAATTATGTAGTGTAATTATATTATGCTGCAGTGGAGGAAAATATAAAAGCCTAACGGCTAAAAGGTTAGGCGAATCAACGCTTGCGGAATTCCGCAAGCGACTATAGAAAAAATAATAGGAGGAAAAATTTTATGACTTCAGTTAATAGAGTTTTAATCATTGGTGGAAATAAAAAAATATTAAAAAAGGCAAAGGATTTGAATATTTCGGTAATTAATGTACAAAAAAAATCCTCAATAAATAGTGAATTATTAGAACTTGCAGATCAGACCTTTGAACTTGAAGATTATGAAAATATTGATATCTTATATCCAATTGTAAAACAAATATATGAATCATCTCCCTTTAAATGTGCTATTTCATTAACAGAATCCGGATTAGTTCCAGCGGCATATGTAAATAGCGTGTTAAAGTTGCAGGGAAACTCTCTAGAAACTATCATGATTTTAAAGAATAAACAAGCTATGCGAAATATTCTTAATAAAAATAATGTAAGTCCAGTACCTTTTAAAATTGGATATGGAATAGATGATATTTATGACTTCCTAGTTGAGTGTGGAGAGTCAATAATTCTAAAACCTATTGATGCAAGTGGAAGTTTAGGAATATTTAGAATTGAGAGATGTACAAACATTAATGAAATATGGGAAAATATCAATAATTTAGGTCTTCAATCATTTATTATGGAAGAATATATTGATGGTCAAGAAATTAGTGTTGAAGCTTTTAGTTTTAATGGTAAACATAAAATAATAGGTATAACCGATAAATATACACAAGAAAATTTTGTGGAAATTGGTCATTCTATGCCATCTCAACTGGAAGCAAACATGCAAAAGGAAGTTATTGACTTAGTAATAAAATTTCTAGATACAGTAGGATTAAAAGATGGTCCCTCACATACAGAAATAAAAATTTCTTCTAAAGGTCCTAAAATTATTGAATCTCACAATCGAATTGGAGGAGATAGAATTGGTGAATTGGTGAATATTGCGTATGATATTGATTTAATATCGCTAACCTTTAAGTGGGCATTCAATATGGTTGTTCCGCCGAATTCTTTGATTAGTTCAAAAAGAGGTGCAGCTATTAGATTTTTTACACCACCTGAGGGAATTGTCACCGAAATAAAAGGAGTTACTGAAATATTAGATAATCCATATTTAGTTGATTTACATTTAGATAAATCAATAGGAGATGAAGTACATCCAGTCTATCGCTCCAGTGATCGTTCAGGTTATGTGATTGCTAAAGGTAATAGTAGTATGGAAGCAATAGATAATTGCAATATTATAATGGGGCGAATCCGTATTATTACAGAATAGAAAGTTAAAAAGTGATGGAGGTATTTTTTTGATAAACTCTTTTAAGTTAATGAATTTAGAAGTAAAAATTATATTATTAGGCATTCTATTAATTAACATTAGTACATTTATGTTAACACCCTTTTTGGCACTTTACATGAGTACAAAAGATTTTCCTGCAACCCAAATTGGAATTGTATTAACATCAAGCCTTATTTTTCAGCAAGGGTTAACTTTTTTTGGAGGATTATTTGGTGATAGATTCGGATATAAAAAAATTATGTTGATTGGTATAGTTATTAGAATTTTAGGATATGTACTATTTGTTTATTCAAATACATTATTAACGCTTGTTTTAGCTTCTTCCTTTGTTGGAATTGGAGGTGCCTTAATCACTCCTTCAACAAAAGCAAGCTTGGCTACCACAGAAGAAGATTTAAGAGGTAAAGCTTTTGCTTTAAGGAGTGTTGCCGTAAACATTGGTGCAGCATTAGGCCCAATTTTCGGTGTGGTTCTGTATAAAGTCTCATTTATAGTTGTTTTCTTTTTTGCTGTATTTACACACTTTATATTACTGATTTTAGTAGTAACTTTTCTTAAGAAATTCCAAGGTGTTAATGATAATAATATATTTTATGATTTTAAAAACATTATATTTGATTCTAGGCTCGTAAAGCTTACTGCAATAAGTAGTTTGTTTTGGATTGTTTATGCACAGCTTACTATGAGTATTCCATTATATTTAAAGGATTTTTTACATGCAGAAGCTCTATCTGGAACATTATTTACTATAAATGGATTATTGGTAATTTGTCTCCAATTTCATCTGATAAGTTTTTTTGAAAAAAAGTTCTCACAAAAATTTATTTTGTTTTATGGTATGGTATTTATTTCCATGGGTTTTGTTTTACTAAGTCTAATATCTTCCCTAGTAGGTGTGTACCTATTTATTTTGCTTTTTACTTTAGGAGAAATACTAATAAGTCCTACCATTGATAATATGGCAAGTAGTTTATCAACTAATAGGAACAAGACTGGTGGGTATTTAGGATTTGTTTCATTGGGATGGGCTATAGGCGGTTCTTTAGGAAATTTGATTGGAGGGAATATATATCATATATTTTTCAAGAATAATGATTTTTGGTTACTTTGGTTATGCTACGCATTGTTATCATTAGTAGCGGCAATAATGTTTAAGAATTTAAGAGTAAAGAACAAAATTAATAAAATTACTCAGAATGTTGAAACTTAAAAAATACAATGATTTTTAGATGATTACAGAATTCAGATATAAAAAATGTGAATAACTTTTTAGAATTTGCTTAAAAACCTAAAAAAGAGTATGGCAAAAAGCCTTTTGATAAAAAGGCATGCGTAGCATGTGATCTGATATTTAATTGTGGATATGTTGATTAAGCAGCTATTTTAAGAAGTTTATTTATACTTCTAATATATTCTATATTATTGTATGCGGCAGCATAAGGATTCAAATTTTCTTTATTTGTAGCTTTAGCATAAGATTTTTGTCTGTTAACTTCAGCTACAAGAGTCTTAGGATTATTTTCTTTAACTCTTGGTTTTAATCTAGAAGTATCATATATAAGCATAGAGTTAAGTTTTTTCTTAGGGAATCATCAGGAAGATTAATATTAATGTCTTCACAGATATCAATGACTTTAAGAGCCATTGAGTCAAATAAATTAGTAAGATCACTTTCAAATATAGTTTTAAATCTACTGAAAAAAGATTCATCTGGTACTAATTTATTAAAGTCACAGAATTCCCTTATTTCAGTAGAAAATATAAGAAAAATTGTTAATAAGACAGTAGTAGGTATATGAAATATTTGCATGATTATTAGTGCTGATAGTACAGAAGAAAGTTCATATTCTCTATCTTTTCCTAAGTCAGAATAGTAGTGTTCTTTAAATGAATTAGGGATAAAGGTATTAATATCAAAGTTATCAGAAAGTAGCTTAATGAACCCTACAGGTTGTTTGCTCGTCATGTGTTTTAATTCAGATACCTGTTCAAAAATGTTAAGTTGTTTAGTTTTATTAAGACAAAACATGTTAGAAACCTTCCTGCGGTATTTTTGATTTATGTAGTGTA
>CAZKOJ010000115.1:0-14861 GCA_964554365.1 uncultured Clostridium sp.
AATTTGTAAAGCAGTTTAAAGAAAGTGGATTAGCAGGAGAATAGTATGATTCTACATGGAAAACTTTAAAGAATATGGCATGACGTTATGGGAAATTAAGCATCCCATAACGTTATTTAATTACATGTAAAATGGTGTGAAACAAAAGCTATTAACTTGTTTATCCGATGTCTAGCATCGCTAACACCCCAACTTCAATTATAAAACACTTAATCCCTAAAAGCTAAGCTTTTAACAAATCTATCAGTACCTATTATTGTATTTTTAAATATGGTCTCTGCATTATTTTTATAAAATTCAGGTTCAGCCATGGCAGGACTAAAATGAGTTAGCAAAAGCTTATGAACCTTTGCTTTATCCGCAAGGTGAGCTGCTTCACTAAAAGTCATATGTTTATTTTTTTTTGCCTTCTCCAAATCATTATCATCCCCATAGGTACCTTCACATATAAATAAATCACTTCCAGAAATAAAATCAGGTATGGTATTAATGGGTCTTGTATCAGTAATATAGCTAATCTTTATGCCTCTTCTCTCATTGCCAAGTACCATTTTAGGTTCATATGTATTTCCCTCATAATTTAAAATTTCACCCTTTTGGAGTCTATTCCATAAAATCTTAGGCACTGAATTATCAATTGCCATTTCCATATTGAACTTCGGCCTTCTCTTAATATAAAAACTATAACCTATACAAGGTGATGAATGGAAAAGCTCTAAGGTAGATATGCTTATATCCTCACTATGAAAATCCTTATCCAAGATAGTTTTGGAAACGTTTTTTATAGAATTATTATAAATTGGCACATCTTCTTCTAGAAGTTTTAGTCCACTGGCAGTAATAGAAAATCTACAAATTTCTTTAGGATTTTCTATTATATTTATATCATAAGGAAGATAAGGTGCTATAACTCTGAGCCCTTTTATTATACTCTCTATACCTTCTGGACCAATTAATGTTATAGGTTCAGTTCTACCGCTATTACCAATGGTGGCAAGAAGTCCTGGCAAACCAACAATATGATCACCATGGCCATGAGTAATACATATAACATCAATAGATTTAAAACCCCAACCAAGTATTTTCATAGATACCTGTGTACCCTCTCCACAATCTATGAGAATCTTTCTTCCCCTATAATTTATAAGAAATGAAGATAAAAATCTTTCAGGCATTGGCATTCCGCCACCACAGCCAAGTAAGGATATATCAACCATGTGGATCATTCCTTTCAATCATGTTCTGCTAATAGTTCTTTGCATTTTTCTTTTAATATATACTTTATTTTATAATCTTCTGGCTACTTCACCACTTTAGGTGAAGTTAGTTAATTTTTTAGTAAATTGGTATATACTTTATATATCATAGATTATTTTTATTAAAATTTCAATGTTGACTATAAACATTTGGAGTAGTATTCTACTATCATAATTATATAATTATATAATTATATAATTATATAATTATATAATTATTTAATTAAACTGTTGTTAATATTTATAATGAAGGTTAAAAAATGATTTATAGGTTAAATTCATGGATGAAGAAGGTGAATTTCAATTTAAGGATTTTCCAACCAAGCAACAAATGAATCTTTTTATTGAGAAAAACAATTTAAAAGGTAGTTGGCATCAGTCCGAGCAACTATCTATGATTTCTTCAAAAAATGAAGACGATTTCAATAAAGGAAAAAATGTTCTTTAATATTGAAGTAAAAGCAAAGATTTTCTTTTTATTTTAAATAAAAGAGGAAATTTGAATTTTAGCTAATATAAGCAACTCAAATTTCCTCTTTTGTTATTTTCTAAAAACTTATTTTGCCATAGGCATTTTTGCGTCTCCGCCCCACTCATAAATTGAGCCTTCATAGTTTCTTACTTTTTCAAAGCCAACTGCTTTGAGGATCATGGATGCATATCCAGATCTTATACCCATTGTTCAGTAAACCACAAAGTCATCTTCTGGTCTAACACCTATAGAAGCCATTATTTTCTTTATTTCCTCTGGAGATTTTGGAGTACCATTTTTATTTAAAAGGTCTGTCCATACCATATTTACAGCTCCTTGTATGTGTCCTCCTCTTGGTTCTCCAGCTTTTTGTGATCCGCTGAACTCAGACTTTGTTCTTACGTCCACAATAACCTTTTTTCCAAGATTTTCATAAACATAATCCTTGCTTGCGGAATTACTTTGGTTATAATCCTTTAACACAACTCCAGAAGCTGGTGTGGATTTTACAGCCTCATTATTTACTGCATAACCTAGCTCTTTCCAATATGTAAGACCACCAATCATAATTTTAACATTATCTAATCCAGCCATTTTTAATTGCCAAACTGCTCTGCCATCAGCTCCAGGGCCCTTAAATACATCAGAATAAAATACTATAGTTTTTTTGTTGTCAATTCCAAAACCTTCTAATGTTTTCTTTAAGTCCTCTTTCTTTTTAATGGTTCCCCAACCTGGATCTCCTGGTTTACCAACTTTATCTGAGAATGCATGTAAACCAATGCTTACTGCTCCTTTTATATGCTCTTTTGCATAAATATCAGGTTTATTACAATCTAAAAGAACTAAATCTTTGCTGTCTAAAAGCTTGTTTACTTCTTGAGGTGTTATCAAAAAGTCGTTGTTTTTGTAAACTTTTAAGTCAACTTCTTTTGACTGCTGTGGTGCTTTAGTTTCTTCTTTTTTAGAACATCCTGATAAACTTAACATAAAAATTAAGGCTATAAATAAAATAGAAAATCTTTTAGGAAACTGTTTACTCACTTTTTTCTTCCTCCCTTACTTTTAGTTTGTTTTTGTCACTCCATATTTGCTTAAATAATGCTATTAGTGCTGTTAGCGCAAATAACATTAATAACCCAACAACAAAAGTTTTTGCTGTACCTGTTAACATACCGCCTATGTAAGAATAAATAATTGTTGCAGGAAGTTGTCCAATTCCTGTTGCTATAAAAAACTCTACAAAACCCATAGAAGTTAATCCTGCAGCATAGCTCACTATATCAAATGATATAAATGGTAAAAGTCTAGCTATTAAAATTGCAAACTTTCCATACTTTTTAAAGAAATTATCTATCTTTTTTAATGCAGTTTTTGATGTAAGTTTCTCAACAGCGTTTCTTCCTAGTAACCTAGCAATATAAAAACATAATGCAGCACCTGCCATTGCACTTGACCATGATAAAATTGCACCTTTAACCCAACCAAATATACCAGCATTAGCAAATGTAATTATAAATGCTGGCAGTGGAGCTACCACTGATTGAAGTAACATTAATAAAAATGATACTACTGGTGCCCAAATACCAAAGCTTAATATATATTCTCTTGCCAAGTCAATATCTACATTTTGCAAAATAAATACTGCTTGATTTACATTAACCTTAATTGGATTAATAAAAAAATATAGACAAAATACTACAATAACTAATGCTAGCTTGCCTTTGGCACTCTTTAATATCTTACTAATAGCAATCCCTCTTTTCTTTACATATATTAATTCTCAACAATATCTTTATTATTAGTAATCATATTTATGTTTATCTTCTAAGAGTTATTTTATTTTGTTATACACCATAAGTCAAATTATAATATTTTATAATAGATTTGCCACCTATAAAATTTACTTATATATGAACGTGATGACTATATTTTTTTCTTATAGATAGTATTAAAAAACTCATTATTCTATTATAAAATTATCCTTTCATTTCCCTGCATATAAAGTGTAGATTGTGCTAAAAATCAAAAATACCGATAAATGTACTATCTTACAAAATCAAACGAGTATACCCCACTTTAATAATGAGATATACTCGTTTAATTTTATTTAATTGTTAAATTTCATCTGTTTTCCTATTATTTCATGCCATGAATCAAATACTTTTCTTATTCCCCACTCCCCAATTGATTATTTTTCCCAATCACAACAATCATAATATATAGCTTAATTTTCTAAAAGTAGTTTTGTTAAACATCGGATAAATCATGCTATTATATAATTAAATAAATAACCTGTAAATACTATTCCTAATCCAACAATTGTTATAAATATGGCAAGAAGTTTAGGTTTTAATACTCTTCTTAAAAGAATCATTTCTGGTATACTTAATGCAGTAACAGCCATCATAAATGAAAGTGATGTACCCATAGCAACTCCTGCTCTTGTAAGTTCGCTAACAAGTGGAATTACTCCAGCAGCATTTGAATAAAGAGGTATTCCTATTGCTACTGCCACAAATACTGCAAATGGATTATCTTTACCAGCATATTCTGCTAACGCTCCTGCCGGAATCCAACCATGCATTACTCCACCTATTGCAATACCTATTACTACATATATCCATATTTTCTTAATCAAATCTCTTGTGAAATTCCAGGAATCTATTAGTCTTTCTTTCATTGTTGGGTCTGGTAAATCTATGTCAGCTTTAATATTCATTTCATAAACATAACCCTCAACGTACTTTTCAAGTTTTAATTTACCAAGAATTATTCCACTTACTATTGCTATAATTTCACCTGATACTACATATATAAGAGCAATTTTCCATCCAAATAACCCATATAATAATCCTATTGCAACTTCATTTACCATTGGAGCTGCAATTAAATATGAAAAAGTTACTCCAAGAGGCACTCCTGCTTCTACGAAACCTATAAAAAGTGGAACTGCTGAACAAGAACAAAATGGTGTTACAATTCCAAGTAGTGCTGCAAGAATATGTCCTACGAAAACACTTCCTTTATTTTTAGCAAGTATTTTCCTTGTTTTTTCAGGTGGAAAATAACTTCTTATAAAGGTTATTGCATAAATTATAATTAATAACAGTATAACTATCTTTATAGTATCAAATACGAAAAAGTTTAAAGCACTTCCAAGTTTACTATCTTTAGCAATTCCAAATATATTATAAATGAGCCAATCAGCAAATACCTGTACTGGTGCAAACATAAAATCACTCCTTTTTAAATTATTTATTTAATTTAGTATTGAAAGTATATGTAATTTCATCCTAATAATATAATTATATTATTAAATGCTAATATATAATCTGAAGAAATAGGACTTACGCCTACTTCTCATCCTGAATAAATTTTACTATTTCATCTACTGGTGAAACTTTTCCATACATTTTAACTTTTTCGTTTATTACAATTGCGGGAGTTCTCATAACTCCATATGCCATAATGTCTTTAATATCTTCAACCTTTACTATCTCTGCATCAACCTTGGCCCTCTCCACTGCTTCCTTTGCATTTGTTTTAAGTTTTTTACAGTTAGAACATCCTGAACCTAAAATTTTAATTATCATAATTATCCCCCTTTTTTTGTTTAATTATATTATAAAATGCTAATATACAAATGTCAATATATTCATTTATTATTATAATTTGAATGCATACAATGATATATTAGCATTGTATGCATTCCACTAATTATTATTTAACTTATGCTTTATCCGATGTCTACCACCGCTAATATCCCAACACACTCTGTGAAAGCGACTATCACCAAATCATAGATTTGGGGTATCTGCTTTTCTATAATTTGGGGATAAGCGGTGCTACGGTCCTGGATAACGGTTTCTAAGCTTCATATGGGGTCCAAAACCCCACCTGAAAAAGAACTCTGTTTATAATTCTTATGTCCTCCTGATATATTATAAACCTTCTTAAACCCTTGATTTATTAATATATTTTGTACTGCATTTCCAGTTACGCCTTTGTTACAGTAAGTTACTACCACTTTCTCTTTATCTAATTCTTCTGCTCTTCTTCTAACCTGGTCATGAGGTATATTTATTGCACCATCTACATGAGCTTCTTCATATTGTTTATTTACTCTGGCATCTATTACTGTAACATCATTGACATTTTCTATAAGTTTATTAAGCTCATTAGGGGTGATAAGTTCTCTCCCTCTATTTATTGCATTATCTAAAATCATACCGGTATACATTACAGGATCTTTAGTTGTTGAGAATGGTGGCGCATAAGCTAAATCTAAATGAAATAAATCTTCAACCTTAGCTCCAAAAGTTATTGCTGTAGCAAACACATCTATTCTTTTATCTACTCCAGTATATCCAACAATTTGAACTCCAAGAAGCTTTCCAGTATTTTTATCTGCAACAGCTTTAATAATCATTTCTTTTCCATGATAATATTCTGGTTTATCTGGTTTAATATTATGACATACAACTACCTCAAAGCCTTCATTAAGAGCTTCCTTTTCTGTAAGCCCTGTTTGAGCAACTGTCATATCAAAAATCTTAAAGATACCTGTTCCAAGGATACCTCTAAATTCAAGATTACCTCCTGAAAGCTGATCTCCAGCTATTCTACCCATTTTATTTGCAGTTGAACCTAATGGTCTATATAAAGGCTTTTTAGTTATAACTGAATAGCTTTCAGCACAGTCACCACAAGCATATACATCTTCTATATTTGTCATCATTTTTGTATTTACTTTTATAGAGCCATTAGCTCCAAGCTCTATTCCAGCTTCCTTAGCAAGCTCTACATTTGGCTTTACTCCAATAGACATTATTACAAAATCTGAATTAATAACTTTACCACTTTGAAGAACTATTTGATTAACTAATGTATCCCCTTTTAATTCAACTACAGAATCATCTAAAATCACATTAATATCTTTGCTTTTTAAGTATTTTTCCACATATGCAGCCATATCACCATCTAACCCTGGAGTAACTTGATTTAAGCGTTCTACCAGAGTAACTTCAATTCCAAGATTCTTTAGATTTTCTGTCATTTCTAATCCTATGAAGCCCGTTCCAACTATAACTACCGATTTAGGTTTATTAGTTGAAATGTATTCCTTAATTTTATCTGCCTGTCTTACATTTCTTAAATAAAATACATTGCTCTTTTCTGCTCCTGGTATATTAGGCACTATAGACTTTGCTCCTGCTGCAATAACTAATTTATCATAGCTCTCAGTAAATATGTCATTTGTATCTAAATTCTTTATAGTTAAGACTTTATCTTCAGTATTTATTTTCAAAACTTCATGCCTTCTAAATATATCTACATTATATTTTTTCTTAAAGAACTCAGCATTTCTTGGTGTTAACTCGTCTCTATCATGTATTTCTTCACCTATATAATAAGGTAAACCACATCCTGAATAAGATATGTCATAATCCATATCAAAGATTTTTATTTCTGAGTTTTCATCATTTCTTCTTGCCTTTGCAGCTGCAGATGTTCCACCAGCTACAGCACCTATTATAATAATTTTCATACGCCTTCTCCTCTTTATTTTTCTTGTTTTAATCCAAAATACTTTCTCCCCCATCTTAAAGCTACATTTACAAGGGCAATCATTACAGGCACCTCAATTAATGGCCCTATAACAGCAGTAAAAGCTTCTTTAGATTCAATACCAAACACTGCTATAGCCACAGCAATAGCGAGTTCAAAGTTATTACTTGCAGCTGTAAATGCTAAACTAACTGTTTTATGATAGTCTATTTTAGATTTATAACTTATATAGAAGGAAGTAGAAAACATAATTAAAAAGTAAATAACTAAAGGAATTGCTATACGAACAACATCCATAGGTAATTCAATAATGTATTTTCCTTTAAACATAAACATTATAACTATAGTAAATAATAATGCTATTAATGCCAACGGACTTATTTTAGGTATAAATGTCTTAGTATACCATTCAGTTCCTTTTTTAGGTTCTAATAATAATCTTGTAAGCATACCTCCTATAAACGGAATACCTAAGTATATCGCTACTGATGAAGCTACTTCACCCATAGAAACATGCACTTGCATTCCTTGTAATCCAATAGCTTTAGGTAATACTGTTATAAATATATAGGCAAATATTGAGAAGAATACTACTTGGAATATTGAATTAAACGCCACTAATGCAGCCGCATATTCATTATCTCCATCTGCAAGGCTATTCCATACAATAACCATAGCAATACATCTTGCAAGTCCTATAAGAATTAATCCAATCATAAAAGATGGATAATTTCTAAGAAATATAACTGCCAGTGTAAACATTAAAACAGGTCCTATAATCCAATTTTGAACTAATGAAAGAGCTAATATTTTTGGACTGCGAAAAACCTTTCCGAGCTCCTTATAATTTACTTTAGCAAGTGGTGGATACATCATAATTATAAGTCCTATAGCTATAGGAATAGATGTTGTACCAATTGATAAATTTGATAGTGCTACGGATAGAGACGGTACAGCCCAACCTAAAAATATACCTAAAGCCATTGCAATGAAAATCCATAATGTTAAATAACGGTCAAGCCATGATAACCTTGATGATTGACTACTCATAATAAAACCTCCTTTTCATAACTTATCGTTTCTTTAATTAAATTAATACCTTTATTATTTGCTATCACAATTGCACTTACTTTTTTCTTTACAAATACAGTCATCTGTATCAGTCAAAAGATTCATTAAAAATAGTTCTAATCTATTTGAATTATTATTATCTAAATAATAATAACTCCATAAACCTTCTTTTCTAGATTTTACAAGACCACACTCCATTAACACTTTCATATGATGTGATAGTGTAGGTTGTGTAAAATTGAAATCTTCTAATATGTCACAAGCGCATTTCTCACCACAAGACAATATATCAAGAATTTTTAACCTACTTGGATCTGATAAAGCTTTAAATATTTTAGCATTAATTTCATATTTTTTCTCCATTACGTCACCTCTTATATAAATAACTATTTATATGTAGTATAGATGTTTATCTATTTACAGTCAATATATTCTATGAATTTAAACAAAAATAACACTGCTATATATATGTTTCTCTATATAGCAGTGTTATATGTGTATGTTTTATAAATGTTCTATTGGAATATCTTTTATTCTGAAGAACTAAGAGTTAAAGCTATGTATGGCTTCATTAAACAACTTTAACTTTTCATCAGATATAAGATTATTTAATTTATTTATATCCACCCAATTCTTCGTCTTTTTTTGAACTATATATAATAAGACAAAGCCTATATCTTATTTTACTTGGTAATTTAAGATATAGGCTAATTATATTTACATTTCCATAATTATTGGTAAAATAATAGGTCTTCTTCTTGTTTTATTATATAAGAATTCTCCTAAGGTATATTTTATATTAGATTTTATTACTGACCACTGTGTAATTTTTTTCTCCATACATTTATCTAACTCTACTTTTACTACTTCTGTTGCTTCATTTAATAAATCTCCAGATTCTTTTACAAAAACAAATCCTCTTGTAATAATATCAGGTCCTGAAAGTATACTAAATGATGTTTTATCTATTGTTACTACTACTGTTAATATGCCATCCTGTGACAAATGTTTTCTATCTCGAAGTACTATATTCCCTACATCACCAATACCAAGACCATCTATCATAATTGCCCCTGAAGTGACTTTTCCCGATTTTCTAGCAGTATTTCTACTTAATTCTAGTACCTGACCAGTTTCTAGAATTAAGACATTTTTCGAATCCATCCCCAGGCTTTCAGCTAGCAATCCATGTTGTTTTAGATGCCTATATTCACCGTGAACAGGCATGAAAAACTTAGGTTTAACCAAGGTATGCATCAATTTCAACTCTTCTTGACAAGCGTGACCTGAAACATGGACTTCTTCTAAAACGTTATAAATTACTTCTGCACCCTTCTTAAAAAGCTCATCTATAAGTTTAGATATAAGTTTTTCATTTCCAGGAATTGGCGAAGCTGAAATAATTACTAAATCACCTTTTTCAACAGTAATTTTTTTATGGTTTGAATATGCAATTCTTGAAAGTGCAGCCATTGGTTCGCCTTGGCTTCCTGTGGTTATAATAGTTATTTTATCAGAAGGGTATTTATCAATATCATCTACACTTATAAGTTGATCCTTAGGCAATTGCATATAACCTAACTCCATAGCTATGTTTGAAATTTTCTCCATGCTTCTTCCACTAAATGCAACTTTTCTTCCATAAAACAAAGATGAATTAATAATCTGTTGAACTCTATTAACATTTGATGCGAAGGAAGCAACAATCACTCTCCCCTTTGCATTACCAAAAATTCTTGTTAAATTTTCACCTATTATTCTCTCTGAAACTGTATAACCTGGACGTTCAACATTTGTACTATCTGCCATTAATAGTAATACTTTTTGATTTCCTAGCTTTGCAAAACGTTGAAGATTTATTACTTCTTCGTCTATAGGAGTATAATCTATTTTAAAATCTCCAGTATGAACTATAATACCTTCTGGAGTGTGTATAGCTAGTGCACAGGAATCTGGAATACTATGACAGGTTCGTATAAATTCAACTCTAAAGTGTTCAGTTTTAACATCTTCTTCTAGTTTAACTTCATAAAGAGTACAATCAGAAAGCATATTATGTTCTTCCAATTTACTTTTTACCAAACCTAATGTCAATCTAGTTCCATACACCGGCACATTCAATTGTTTTAAAACATACGGAAGTGCACCTATATGATCTTCATGTCCATGGGTTAACATAATGCCTTTTACCTTCTCACTATTATTCAATAAATATGTTATATCCGGTATAACCAAATCAATACCATACATTTCCGCATCAGGAAAAGCTAAACCACAGTCAATGACAATTATTTCATTATCATATTCTATAGCTGTAATGTTTTTCCCAATCTCCCCTAGACCTCCTAATGGAATCACTTTTACTTTAATTTTATTTTTTATTACCATGTAATCTCCTATCTAGTAAAAAAACTTGCCTCACTTAAGGGTTCTTTACTATTAAATTTTTATAATTATTTATAAGGTTTTTTAATAAATTCTTCAGTTTATTTCATTAACAATATCACAAAATAAGTCCCTTTATAGTAATTAGGAACAATAGTTAATGTTTCTTTTAAATTTTATACGATTGCTCTTATCCGCATATATTGTTAAATATGTATATTTTTGTTTAAACCCGATTAACAGTATCACTAAAACAAAAAAACTTCTCTATAAACAATTTTCTCTATGCAGTTCATTAATAACTATCAAAGTCTACTTATACCCTGATTTCCTAATTTCATTTTTACAAAATTAAAAACAATTATTCAATGTTGCAAAAGAGTAAAATTGAATTTAGTATTACTGTACCAATAATAAATTGTATTTTGTATTAATATGTCTCAACGTATTTTTCTTTATACAATATCTATTGCTATAATGAAACAGCTTTTAGTAGATAAACTACATTTTTATTACAGAATAATGCAAACTCAATTTTATTATTTATTGTATATGAAAAAACTTGAATAAATATAATGCTATTACTTTAATAATTGGAGGAATTTATATTCATTCAACTTCTTTCATAATTACAAGTTAGTATTGTATAAATTAATTAAAACAACTAGAATAAAGTTCAAGAATTCTATATTCTTTCCCCTTGCTTCAACTTTTCTATAAACTCTCCAAGATCAATTCTCTTTACTCTCCAATGTCGTCCAATTTTAAAAGCTGGAATTTTCCCTTCTTGAACTAATTTATAAGTAGTTACTTCACTAATTTTTAAATACTCAGCCACTTCACTAACAGTCATAATCTCATCTTCCTTAAAGTTCATATATATCTCTCTTTCTATGTAAATACATTTTTATAATTCAACTTTATTTTAGTGGAAAATACACCTCTAAAAATTCATTATGTATACGTTAACTTATATTATTATATACTATAAATTATAAATAATCAAATTCAATTATAAATGGTTATAAATGATTTGTGTACAGATAGTAAAAATCTAATAAAAGTTCCTTTGGTATTTTGAACTAAATCCTAAAAAACCAAAAACTCTCTATGATAGAATTAAACTTAATCTACCATAGAGAGTAAATAAATCATACTATTATATAATTAAATAAACAACCTGTAAATACTATTTCTAATCCAACAATTGTTATAAATATTGCAAGAAGCTTAGGCTTTATACTCTTCTTAAAAGAATCATTTTCACTTTATAATTTTACTTAACTTTCCCTAGTTATTTTTTAGTTCCTAACTTTTTTTCAAAACATATAAACATTAATATAGCATCAATAACCCATTGTATAACTGTAACCCACCACACATATATAACTGATAATTTCAAAAAATGTATAAAGTATAATATTAATGGAAACCTTATGATCCAACTAGTAGCTAATGAAATCATTAAAGGAGTTTTAGCATCTCCAGCACCTTTCAATGCACTAGCAAATACTGTAGATATTGCTATTGATGGTTGTTCAAATGCTCCTATAAAAAGACATAAAGCTGCTAAATATATAACTTTTCTTTCACTTTCATCCATAAATAAATTTACAAGCACTCTTGGCATTAATAAAAATATTATTGAAAAAAAGCCCATCATAATTACTGCTCCAAAAGCACAAGTATATGTGTATTCTTTTGCTTTTTTATAATTTTTCTCTCCTACTTTAATTCCTACTAATGTAGTTGCTGCAACTCCAAACCCCATGCCAGGCATAAAAGAAATTGATTCAATAGTATTAGCAATTTGATTTGCTGCAAAAGCAATATTGCCTGCTCGTATAATAATAAATGTACATAATAATTTACTAACACTAAATGCAGCTTCCTCCATAGAAGATGGTATGGATAACCTTAATATGTCTTTTATTTTAAATGGATTTAAACATAAAATATATTTGAATTTTATGCTAATATGTGATTTTTTTATAAGATAAACTAATACTATTATAAATCCTGCAGCTTGCGAGCATACAGAAGCTATAGCTGCACCTATAATTCCTAATTTAGGAACTCCTATACCAAATATTAATATGAAATCTAATAATAATTTACTAATAGTAACAAATACAGCCACTATGAACGGAGTATATGTATTTCCATAGCCTCTTAATATAGAATTTATAACATTTATCATCATATTAAAAAATATAGCTACAATAGTAATTTTAGTAAAATCATTACTTAAATCTAATATATGACCCCTAGCTCCAGCTAGAAATAATATATTTTTACTAAATTTAAATAATATATAACATATAATAATGGAAAATAGAAAACCTAAGAAAAAACCTATAGACGCGTATTGTTCAGCTAAGGATTTTTTTCTTGCACCTACGCTTCTAGATACAAAAGAAGTTATTCCAATAGCAATACCTACTACTATAAAAATATTCATACAAGTATATAAAATTTCATTGCTTATTCCAACAGCATTTACAGCTGTACTTCCTCCATAATTTCCAATCATCATAGTATCCAATATAGACATAAAAGTATAAAAAATAGCTTCACCTACTGCTGGAAGTGATATATCTAAAACTTCCTTTATAGTGTTTTTGTTTAACATATTTTTCCGCCTTTGAAAATATTTTTAAAATTTTCTTTTATATTTTAATATATTAATGCATTAATGTTTTAAGACTTTTAATGTGGAAATTTTAAAAATGCCAAATTTATTACAACATTTTTATATTATATATGGGAAAAATAATGTTGATATTTATTGAGATTTATCTTAATAGTAAGGGAGGCATTACTTTAATATGTATTTTAAAAAAATAAATAATACTAAAATCTTCATATTGATTTTATTTATAGTGTTTATTTGTACCCAGTTAGGCTTAAGCTCTATTGTAAATGCTTTTCCATCTTCAGATGCGGAATGTATTTATACAGAAAGCGATAAAGTTGATAATGCAAAACTAGAAAGTGAAATTGAAGATATCTATAACAAACGTTCATCAGTACTAGTAACAGGTAATTTATCTGACCTACCTGGCTGTTTTGATACTTCACAAAAATATGGTAAATGGGCATTAGAACATGAAGTAAAAAGAGCTAAATACTTAAAAGATTGGTCAAATCAGCGCGGATTAAAATTCACTGATATAAAGTCAACTGTAAGAGTTAAAAAAGCCTATCCAACAAAACGTGGTGTTAGAGTAGGCTTGGAGGAAAGTTATAAATTTGACTATATTTATGAAAAGGATGAAAATCCTATTACAAATTCCTTTGGCGTTGGTATAAGACATACTTTAGATTTGATTAAAAAAGATAATGGATATTTGATTTATAATGATTGGTATACAGATTGCTTTGAAGACGCACTACTAGCTTACTCTGGTGATGTAACTACTATAGAAACTAAAGGATGCATCTATGATTTTACTAATTGCCAAAAACCTAGTGACCCCACTGTTTCTACTGGAAAATATAATAGATTAAAAGCTGTGGAATATGCTGATAAATATTGTGGAGCTGCTTGGGGAAGTGAAAATGATTTTAAATATAATAAAAAATATAAGGATTTTACAGGCATAGGCGGTGATTGCACAAATTTTGCATCTCAAATACTAGGGGATAAAGAAGCTGGTGGTTTAAAATTTGATGGAACATGGCATTGTTCATATTCAAAGTATGGTAACAGCACTGGAAGTAGTGCTTGGGTCAATGCAGATGCATTAAGATCATATTTAGTATACAGTGGTAAAGGAAGTTTAATAAAGAAAGGAACTTTTAAAGACTTAGTAACACCAACAAATGATTATGCTTGTGGATTTGTTCAAAAGTTACAACTAGGAGACTTAGTTTGTTATGCTAAAAAAAGCAATATGGATCACTTTGGAATTGTTACCGGATGGGATTCTCATGGATATCCTTTAATAAATTCTCATACTACAGATAGGTATCATGTACCTTGGGATTTAGGTTGGGGAGATAAAAATATTTTCTTTCATTTAATACACATAATATAAGCGTATTACGACGCAAATTTAGAGTGGACTACGCTTAAATATATTATTCGAAAAACCGTCCGTTTA
>CAZKOJ010000116.1:0-14757 GCA_964554365.1 uncultured Clostridium sp.
AGAAGCATTAGGCCTTCTTAATAAACGGACGGTTTTTCGAATAATATATTTAAGCTTAGGCCACTCTAAATTTTCGAATTAAAGTACTTTCTTGAAAAAATTTGTTAATTTTTAATTATTGTGGTATACTATTAAGATTAGTAGAAAAACATTGTTGATATAAAATTATATGTATCAACAGAAAAGTGTTTTATCTTAGGAGGACAATTCATGAAAATTGGAACAGTAAAATGGTTTAACTCAGAAAAAGGATTTGGATTTATTGAAGTTGAAGGAGAAGAAGATGTATTTGTTCACTTCTCAGCTATCCAAGGAACTGCTGGCAGAAAGAGCCTTGATGAAGGTGAAAAAGTTCAATTTGAAGTAGAAAAAGGACCTAGAGGTCTTCAAGCAACTAACGTTGAAAAAATGTAATTTTGCCTTTATAGTATATTAATAATTTTAATATATAAGCAGCAGATATTTTACCACCTTCATAAAGGTGGTTTTTTATCTAATAGTAATATTACAAAATGAAACTTAATTTATGTGGAGTCTTTTGTACTCCACTAATGGGCGATTTGCTAATTTATATATGCAAATCGCCTGTTAAATACTATTCTTTTATTTAACATATATATTGAGTTTTATTTTACAACTATATTTTAAAAAATTCAAAATGAAAAGGAGAGTACCTATAGTGAAAAAAAATTATAAAATCAAAAAAACCATATCAGTAAAACAGTTCATTTCTCAATTGGGAGAAAGCTTTTCTGAACATATGAAAAACAGGTTATTAGAACTTGAAGTAAGATGTGTACTAACAAGAAAAGAAGATTTTCACAGACTTGATTTAAAGCATGTTGAACATACTCAGCATAGTTGTAATGGTAGTTCTGAAAAAGAATATGTGTATGGACAATTTATAGTTATTGAGGAAGTACTCTATTTTTCAGAAAAATGTGCAGATGGCAATGAAGTCATGGAAGCACCTATTGTAAGCACTATATATAATTCTTTAAGTAGTGAAGGTATGATTTCTGATGAAGTTTCTAATTATAAAAAAGTTGATGATAGCAACATTGATTATGTTATAGATTCTATACTAACAGTATGTCCTGAAGTATCTCAATCATATATAGACATTGTAAAAGAAATGATCTCACATGAAAGAAAAAGAGCGTAGTAAGTTTTCACAAACTTACTACACTCTTTATTTAATTTAGGCATCTTCAAAAATAATTAGTCAGTATTCTAGTATACCTTATTTAATTTCTGCTTTCGTTATGACTATTTATTATTATGTATATTTTCCTTTTTTAGATTTCAATGAAAATATGGTGAATATTATAATTGGAATTATAATGAAGTTAACAAGGCAAATATATGAATAATAGTTAAAAAATTTAAAGAGAATAAAAATATTTTTAGAAACAAAATATGATAGAAAGCATATGAAAGCACTAATTATATAAGTTAAGTATATAAGATGCTTTCTTTTTAATTTAAACTCCTTAAAAATCATTAACATTCCATAGAATGTAATTAAATATTTTAGAAGCCATCCTCCAAGAACTTGGAGCATTACATAAAGCTCCCCAAATTCCATAAATCTTAAATAGCTTACCTCTTGAGTCTGTATAAGCTTTGGGTATAAGATATCATTTACCCTATAAGGACCAAATGTCATTATAAGTCCAGAAACAGATATAATTTGCATTTGAACTATAATTAATAGCGCAATTATCACATACTTAACTATTTTTTTATTATTTGTAATTTTAGTTAAATAGGGAAAGCATATGTATCCACATCCATATAGTCCTAATATTTTTATTATAGATATAAAAAATCCTAAATGTATTCCATTTTCAAAAATTGGTAAAAGATATTCAATTTTTTTATATTTAGCAGTAAGTATTGAAAGATTAATTCCTGCAATCATTATAAGTACTATTCCTATCATCGTTACAGTCATAATGGCTACAATTTCCTTTCGAATAGTATATATAATTGGTATAACAAAAAATAAAATCAAATACCAATTAGGGGTTTCAAGAAGCATATTAGTATGCATAGAGCTGGCTTCTGCTGAAGAGCTTTCAACAAGGGTTATAAGTAATGTAATAATAAATAACCCCATAAAAACATTGCCTAGCGTTTTTCCAAGGGCCTTATGATATATTTCAAGTAAGCTGTAACAATTATTTTTTTTGCAAATCCCTATTATATATACAAAAAAAGCCAAAGCAATTATTGAAGCAATTATCATTGCAATCCAACTATCTCTTCCGCCATCTTTTATATAAATTGTAGGATAAGTTTTTAATGATACAATTGCTGTTGCAAGAATTAAAAAAGCAAAATGTCTTGGGTTAAACTTATCCATATTTTCACCCCTCACTAAATAAACACCATAATTGTAAACTTATACATAGTTATTGTTCACAAAAATTTGAATATTATTCTAAGCAATGCTAAAAATATATACGGTGATGTAAAATGAGTGAATTTTCATTAGGACATATTAAAGAAAGATTGAAAAACAATTTTGAAATAAACTATAGAGATATAGGAATTGATAAAAATATTATTCATATAATCTATGATAATAGTATCTGTAGTTCAAAACTTATTAGTGAATTTATAATTTCTCCACTTATTATCAATATTAACAACTTAACCACCATGGAAAAAGTTAAAAATGAAATTATACTGTCCACTTCAATTGGAGATGTACTGTCAGAAGATGATGCTATTGAACATATTCTATCTGGAGATGTAATACTAATATTTGACTTTCTTAAAGCATCAATATATTGTGAAGCGAAAAGCTATATTAAAAGATCTATTACTATTCCACCAACAGAATCAGTGCTTAAGGGTCCTCGTGAAGGGTTTAATGAAATTTTAAATGATAATATATCTTGTATTAGGAGAAGGATAAAAGATTCTAATCTAAAATTTGAAAATATAATTTTAGGAGAAAAATCTAAAACCTCAGTAGCCCTAGCCTATATCGAAGGTAATGCTCCTGAAAAGCTTATATGCTATATTAGAAAAAAAGTTAATAAAGTATCCCCTGATTTTATTATATATTCGAATCAAATTGAAGAAGGCTTAAAATGTAAACGCACTCCCTTTGATACAGTAGGCTATACTGAAAAACCTGACATAATTGCACAAAAGCTTGGTGAAGGAAAAGTTGCTATATTAGTAGATGGAACACCTTTTGTTAGCGTTGTTCCCTTCTTTTTTATTGAAAATTTTCAAGCTCCTGATGATTACACTATGAATAAATTTGTGGCAAATTTAGGCATTTTATTAAGATTTTTATCTTTTTTTATATCTACATTATTGCCTGGATTATATATAGCTTTGTTTACATATCATTTTAATTTGATACCTTATATTTTTGTATTTCGCATGGCTGAATCAAGAGCTGGAGTACCATTTCCTATGATAGTTGAAGTGATATTATTAATTATCTTTTTTCAAATTTTAAGAGAAGCAGGGGTTAGACTTCCTCAACCAATAGGCCCTACCCTAAGTATAGTTGGAGCATTAATACTTGGAGATGCCGTTGTAAAGTCAGGATTGGCATCTCATGTTACAGTGTTAGTAGTGGCTCTAACCTCTATATCATCATTTTTATTGCCAACACTGTCTGTAGCCATATTTATTTGGAATCTAGTGCTTTTAATTTTTTCAGCATCTTTAGGGCTGCCAGGCTTCTACACAGGATTTGTTCTACTTTGTTCCCACCTTGCAGGCTTAACAAGCTGTGGTTACCCATATCTTTATCCCTTAGGAACATTAAATATATTTAAATATAAGGGTATAATATTTAGGGGCGATCTTGATAAGATAAATGAGTATATTTTTATTAAGGATGATGACAAATGAACAGAAAAATACTTGCCATAACTTTAGTTTGTTCCTTGTTTTTAAGCGGCTGTTTTAATTATAAAGATATAAATAAGATTCTTTTAGTAACAGCAATAGGAATAGATATAGATGAAAATAAACATCCAATAATTTATACTGAGTGTTTTATACCTAAAAGAGCTGGTGGCGCCGACTTAGCATCCGAAGAACAGGTGATATTTAAAGGTAAAGGTAAAACTGTATTTGAAGCTATTAGAAATATAAATTTGAGTTCCAGCTATAAACTAAATTATACTCAGAATAAGGCTATAATATTTAGTGAGCGAGCAGCAGACTATGGTATAGATAATTTTATAGATTTACTTGATAGAGATCAAGAATTTTTAATGAGACAATTTATGTTTGTTTGTAAGGGTGATTTTGAAAAATTATTGAGAACTAAACTAAAAGAAGAAGCATTTTTAGGAATTTTTTTACCTGATTTAGTTGCTAATCAAGCATTAACATCAAAGGCAAGCAAATTAAAATTTGATGAATTTTTGGTGAGACGAAAACTGGGTAGTAATGTTAATGTTATTAATTTAATAAAAAGACGTGAAGACACCCCTGATCCTAGGATTTCTATTGAGGGGTTAGCAGTTATTCAGGATGACAAACTTGTTGGCCAGTTGACTACAGATGAAGGTAAATATTTTAATTTTTTTCAAAATACTTTAAAGAGTACTGACATTGAAGTAACTAATCCTGAACATATGGATAAACTTGTTACCTTAGAAATATTTAAAAGTAAATCAAAAACTAATATTAGTTATGATGGAAATACTATAGATTTATATAAAACCATAAACATAAGAACAATCTTTGCTGAATCTCAAAAAAGTATTCACCTTTCAGATAATGAAGAGAGAAAAAAAATTTCACAATATGCAGAATCAAATGTGGAAGAAGGTTGCAAAAGGCTTTATAAAAAATATGCTAAAATGAACATAGATTTATTTAATGTACAAAATGAATTTCAAAGGAAATATCCTACTGCAAAAGTAAATAATGTACTAAACCTGCTAAATGTGAATATAGATGCAAATGTTACTATAGACAATAGCTCAGATACAACAAATTTTGATAAACACAGCAAACCTTCCTTTTCCAAGTAGCAAATTATTATTAATTTTCTCTGGGGTAGAATACAAAACTCTGTTAAGGAAAAGGAGCGTAGTAAGTTTTCACAAACTTACTACACTTTTTCTTTAATTTCTACTTTAACACATATTCAGCTAATACACTCTGTAACTCATATATATTTAAGCTTTTATTAAATTGTTTTTCTATTGGAAGTTGAGTTCCTGAAATCCATATCTTAAGCTCTGCATCTAAATCAAAGTTTCCTGCTGTTTCTATACTAAAATGAGTTATACTCTTATAAGGAATTGAATGATATTCAGTCTTTTTTCCAGTTACCCCCTGCTTATCAACTAATAAGAGTCTCTTGTTTGTAAATACAAACATATCACGAATTAGCCTGTATGCTTTTTCAACTCTTTCTGTACTTGTAAGTATATTTTCATATTCTTTCTGTATATCCTCAATTCTAACCTCTGAAGCATTTCCCATTAGTCCATCAAATAATCCCATAAATAGTCCTCCTAAATTATGTATTCTCTATAACCAGTATTTTCTCACTTTTTATAGTTAAAAACAACTAGCAATTTATTAATAGTTTATAAAGTTCCTCTTGTTTATCTTTATTTAATCCAAAATGCTCTGCTAACTTTTCTATTATATTATCTCTTTTAGATTCATCAACTAAATCTTCTGGGTTAATTCCTAAAGATTGTAACATTGCTGTCATAAGATTAACACCTATTCTAAAAAAACCTGCCAATCTACTCATAACACCATCAATTCTATCCTGTGATACTCGTCCGCTTATTGTTGTATCTTCTTTTATTTCTATAAAACCTTTTTCACAGCCTACTTTGTTATTGCCAATCTTATCAGTAATAGACCTTAACTGCTTTTTTTCACCTTTTACCATTTCATTTAGCATATTTCCAAAGGACTTTTTATTTGAATCTTCCAAAATATTGTTTCCAACAGATTTTTTCTTTTTCCCAATTTCCTTATTTAATAATAGATTATTATCACAATTCTCTATTTCCATTTATAACACCCCTAATCATTTCAATTTTTTGTATAATTAACCAAACTATCTATACTATTTATCGGTTATATAACAAAATAATTTATATGCAATCAAGAGAAACTTAAACAGAGAACCCTAATTTTAAATTTGGTGCCAATCAGTTAAATTAATCATAGAAATAGAAAGAACTCCGGCAGCTAACACGAGTTTCTTTCCTATAACCTGGTTCTTGTTTTTTTCAATACTATTTATGAATTAATAATTACTTTTACTTTTAGCCATTTCATATTTTATTTGTTCCAATTTTTTAGAATTAGTAGCTCTTTCAGATTTATTTTGTTCTTGTATAAGCTTAGTCTCCTCAATTCCTTTCACTATAGTAGACCAAGTTTTTTCAAGTGTTTCCATCTTAACTGAGCTTGACCCTGTCATTCTTGCAATATTAACTGTTTGATTTGCTAAATTTTCAGCATTTCTTAAAAGTAATTCATTAGTTTTATCATCAAGAGCCTGCAAACTCTTTGCTTGCAGTTCTTGCCTCTTAAGCATTATAGCTTGAGTTAAACATTGTTTAAATATTGGTAGTGTAATTATAAATGCTGAATTTATTTTTCTTGTTAAATTAAAGTTACTATATTGTATTCCCTGTATCATAGGAATTGTTTGCAGCGCAACATTCTCAGCTATTTTTAAATCATAAACTCTTTGATCCATCATTTCTAAAACTTTTCTTAGAGTTTGCACATTGGCAATATCTAATTGCTCTCCACTTTCATCCGCTTTTCTTTGATATTCTGGAATTAATTTATCATTAAGTTCTTCAACTGCTAATTCTCCAGCTACTACAAACTTTTCTAATTCTTTATAATAATTTATGTTGGTATTATGCATTAATTTTAAACTTTTGTTTGATTGTTCTATGTCCTGCTCATACTTTTTCAAAGTAATATAAACTTTATCAACTTCTGATCCCATTGTTTGATATTTTTGAAACATCAATTCAACTGAATTCTTTGCTTTTTTAAAAATCTTTTGTAACATAGATGGTTCTTTAATATCTTGTAATTCCTTTATATCAAACTTGTCCATTATTTTTGTTAATTGCTTAATCATTTCTCCAGCTTCTTCAGCATTAACAGCTTTCATTGTAGAAAGTAAACTATCTGAAACCTTTGAAATACCTTCCGCTGCTTCTTTTCCAAATATTAATATTGATGTTGGGTCTTCTACATTTATTCTACTAGTTAAAGCTTCAACTTCCGGCATAGCTCTTAATTTAGCTTTATAATTTTGTGTGAATTCCACAACATCTCCATTCTTTAATGGTTCTATACTGTGGTCGTTCCCTTCAGTATTTAATTCAAGTCCTTTAAAATTTACTTCTCCATTCATTTTTTGTCCTCCCACTATCTAAATAATTTTTCGAAAAATGATTTCTTCTTGGTTTTTTTATCTAAGTCTAAATCAAAAGCTACCTCTTCAAGTCTTATAACATTTAGGTAATCAGTAGATATTTTCAGTTCAATATTGTCTGTTCCATTTGGAGTTAATATAACTATATCTAACCCAATCCTATGTAGTAATGCTAATAATAACACATCTTCATCTTCAAACATTTCTCTATTTTTTAGATAGATTATAATTTTTGGAACAGATGCAGTATAATCATAGCAATCTATTAAATTCAATATGCTCTCATCCAGCAAAAGTACAGAAATTATTAATTTCAATATTTTTTTATCGTCTATCTCAAAATTGAAAAACCTTTTTTGAGCTACAGTTTCATCTATTTTATCAATTATAAAGTCTTGTAATTCATTCCTTAAGTTCTTTAATTTATTAAACATTTCATGGCTTTTTAAAGCTTCTTTATTTATACTTTTGTCTGAATTTAAGCAAAATGCTAAAGAATATAGCTCCTGGTTATTATAATTTTTATTTGTTAAACTACTGTTTTCAATAAAACTATGAAATCTTGCCTGCTTTAATTTATTAACCATTCCAACATATTCTGATAAATCTATATAAACTCCAGAAATTTTATTAAAAAATATAGGAATGTACACTAAATTTTTTTCTGTTTTAAATCCTGGTCGAAGTCTTGATGGCTCATCCCAGTAGGTTATCATATCCTCTACAATAGAATTCATAATCACAGGTTTAGTAAATCCATTTATATATTGCCACGGCTTATATATACCTGTTCCATTATATAAGGTTTTATATAATTCATCTGAAGCTTGTTTGGCATATGTAGTTACCCTTTCTATTACAACACCACTGGCAACTCTCGTATTATAATCAATAATTTCAGATGTTTCATTTTCCTTTATTACTTGAGAAAATTCATTTTTATCTATGTTCTGAAATACGTTATCTTTCTGTGGATTTAGATATAAAACATCGAATCCTATAAGAGCTAGTAATATTAAAAAATAACATTCATATTTTTTTATTTCACCATAATATAAACATTTAGGTGCTGTATCTTCTTCCCACTGAATATCTTCAACATACTCATTTGTCCAAACCATAAGTTTAACAATAAAATTATTCCTTATAGTTTTATTTGAAAATGATTCATTTCTTATTGCAAGAGGCACCACTATCGCTAAAGCTTCTCTTATCTTTACGTTAACCTCATCAGATGATACAATCTTTATACATTGATTTTTTATATCATCAACATTCATTGTATCTACTTTATCCATTGTTGATTTTACTAAATCTTCACTATATGGATTTGGTATTGTAGAACCAAATATAATACTTTTGTTTTTTAACTCTTTAAGCTTACTATCTAAAAAGGCAATAGTATCATTATAACTTTGTTCGTCTTTTACCCCTATGATTCTACAAAAATAATTACCTTCTCTTAAACTTAAAGATTTAAACATATCTTCATATATATTGTTAGTTTTGATTATTCTCAAGGCTATTCCCTCCTTAAGCTAAGTTTCACTTGATATACCAATTATATCATAAACGCACCATATACGATAAACAGGTTAAGTGAATTTTGTTATTTAAAAATTAAAAATTTAGAATAATATAATTCATTCTTTATATAATTGAATGTAAAATTTGAATAATTTGATTTTTTATGTTAAAATTATTCTCGACGCTAAAAATTTTAACATTTTTATAAAAATATACTTTTTATGTGATTTTGTTAATTTTTAAATCTAAGCGAAAATTCTTAGGAGGAGTTACTTATGAAAAAAAGATTAATTGCTATGACATTAGCCTCATTAGTACTGGTAGGAGGAGTTACCGGTTGTTCAAGTTCATCAGATAAAACAACGAAAAAAACATCAACTAAGACTGAACAATCTGCTGATAAACCTCTGAAATTAGATTTTGTACAAACTAGTAGACACGATGATAGTTCAAACAAATTTTCAATGGTTTATGATAAAAAGCCAAAAAAAGCTCTAGCTATAACAAATGCTATGATCGAAATGATGTTATCAATGGACTTAAAAGACCAAATGTCTGGTACTGCATATGCTGAAAATAACATTTTAGATTCATTAAAGCCTGCATATGATAAAATTCCTGTCATGAGTAAAACCTACCCATCTAAAGAACAAATAGTATCAGGTGGAGTTGATTTTATAATAGGTTGGGGTGGAGACTTCAATGACAAAGGTGTAGGTAGCATAGATTGGTTAAATGAAAACAAGATAAAAGCTTACATCCCAAGATCTGTAGAATCAAATGCAACTGTAGATTCAATATATGAAGATTTCAAAAATCTTGGAACAATATTTGGTAAAGAAGATAAATCACAAGAAGTAATTAAAAAAATAAAATCAGAATTAAAAGAAACTACAGATAAAGTTAAAGGTATTGATAAAAAAGTAAACGTTTTAGGATACGATTCTGGAACAGACAAAGCTGTTGTAGTTGGAAAAGGTATAAACAACGAAATAATTAAACTTGCACAAGGTAATAATGTATGTGGGGATTTAGATAAAGCTTATCCTGAAATATCTTGGGAAGAAGTGATAAAAAGAAATCCAGATGTAATAATGGTTTTAGAGTACTCTGTTGGAAATGGTGGGGATACTTTTGAAAATAAAGTTAAGGCTCTTAAAGCAAATCCTGCTTTAAAAGATGTAAATGCTATAAAAAATAATAAATTTATAAAAGTTGAATTAACTGAATTATACCCTGGTGAAAGAGTTCCTACAACTGTAAAAAAATTAGCCAAAGGATTCTATCCAGAAAAATTCTAGTTAGGGGGTAACATGGATAATACTGCAATTTTAAAGCGTAAAAATAATCATACTTTGAAATTTGTCCTATTGATTATAGCATTGACTATACTAACTATAGTTTGCATAACTTTTGGTTCTGTAAATATAGATGTGGATGTAACCTTTAAATCTCTTATAAACAATCTATTTAATAAAGAAATTTTCCCTCAAACATGGGATAATAATGTTGACAATATAGTTTTTAAATTAAGACTTCCTAGACTATTTTTATCCATAATTACAGGAGGATCTTTGGCACTTGTAGGGATTCTGATGCAAACTCTCACTAGAAATTCTTTGGCTGATCCATACATACTAGGTATATCCTCTGGTGCATCTTCCGGTGCTACAATCTCTATAGTCTTAGGCACTTTTAGTTTCCTTGGACATTTAGGTATAGCTTTTGGAGCATTTTTAGGAGCTATTTTATCCTCTATTATGGTGTTCCAAATATCAGGGGTGACTAAAATCTATTCTAAGACTAGATTGATATTGACCGGTGTAGCGGTATCCGCTATTTTTACTGCTATTACAACCTTTGTGATAACCTATGCTAAAAATGACAGTTTGGTTAAAAATGCTGTTTTTTGGAGTGTTGGTAGTCTATCAGGTGCAAACTATAATCAAGTAAAAGTTGCCCTGGTAATAATGATTATCACTGCTATTACAAGTATGTTAATATGTAGAGATTTAGATGCTATGCTACTAGGTGAGTCTGTTGCAAAAAATATAGGTATAAATACTAAACTTGTAATTAGATATATACTAATAGCTTCCACTCTATTAACTGGAACTGTAGTAGCCTTTACAGGAGTCATTGGATTTGTAGGGCTTATAGTTCCACATATAGGAAGACATTTAGTAGGGTCATCCCATAAGAAATTAATACCATTTGGAATTGTTATCGGTGGAATATTTATGGTAATTACAGATACAATAGCAAGAACAGTATTATCTCCACAAGAGGTTCCAATAGGTGTAATAACCGCATTTTTAGGAGGTCCTTTCTTCCTATACTTAATGCATAAAAACACCTATAGTTTTGGAGGTAAGTAAATGAAGTTATCAATAGAAGGATTAAAATATAATATAGGTTCAGCTGAACTTTTAAAGGGAATAGATCTTAACGTAAAAAAAGGGCAATTTATTGGTTTAATAGGTCCAAATGGCTGCGGAAAAACTACGCTATTAAAAAATGTTTACAGATATCTAACTCCCCTTGAAGGAGCTGTGTACATAGATGATAAAAACATCTATGGAATGAATAATAAAGAGCTTTCTAAACTTTTAGCTGTTGTAATGCAAGAGCATTCCATGGAATTTGATTTCTCTGTAAAAGAAATTGTGTCTATGGGAAGACTTTCACACATGAAAAGATTTTCAAGTATAGATGATGATGATGATGAAATTGTAAAACAGTCTTTAAAAAACGTTGGACTACAAAATTATACTGACAGAAGTTTTTTGAGTCTATCTGGTGGCGAGAAACAGAGAGTTATGATAGCTATGGCTTTATGTCAAAATACGGAGCTTATAGTGCTAGATGAACCTACTAACCATCTAGATATAAAATATCAGCTTTCCATAATTCATATGTTAAAGCATCTAGATATCACCACCTTTACCACTATTCACGATATGAATATTGCAGGGACATACTGTGACTATATATATGTGATGAAAGAGGGTAAAATAGTTCAACATGGTACTGTAGCTGAAGTTTTTACCGAAAAAATGTTTAAAGAAGTTTTTGAAGTAGATGCTCATATCTACAAAAATCCATATAGTAATCATCTTAATGTAAGCTATCTATATTGTTGTAGATAGGCAAAATTTAGGTATTAAAAAACAGGGAGCTTTAAAAACTCCCTGTTAACTAATTTATATGTTTTTTTATTATACCTTAAATTTTGAAACTAAATCTACAAGCTTTTCATTTCTTTCTTTAGCATACTCTGAAAGTTGTTTAGCTTCCTCTGATTTTTCTACTACTATAGTAGATCTTTCAGCAATAGTAGTAGTTCCATTTGCTCCTTCATTCGCAGCAGTTGTTACACCTTCTATTACCCCTGCCATATTTTTAATTGAATCAAGAATTTGACTTGATGCATCATTGAATTCTGAAACCATGTTTTTAACAAATTCTGCATCCATACTATAGTTATCAGTTGCATCAAGCATGGTTTTGTAATCTTTGGTAACGTTATTTGTCATATGATCCATCATACCATTTGCACTCTCTGCAAGATTGCTTACTGAACCTGTTACCTTTTTTGTTATTTCTTGAATCTTTGCAACTGCATTTGTAGAATCCTCTGCAAGTTTTCTTATTTCATCTGCAACCACTGCAAAACCTTTACCTGCCTCTCCTGCTCTTGCTGCTTCTATTGCTGCATTAAGAGCTAAAAGATTAGTTTGTGAAGTTATTTCCATTATGGTATTTGAAAGTACATTAATTTCTTCAACAGATTTTGACTCTTCTAAAGCATTTTGAAGTTTTTCCCTTGTTTCTTCATAAACTTTTATTCCTTTTTTCTCTGACTCCAAAAAGTTTACTCTAAGTCCTTTTGCCCTATCATCAATTTCTTTAGCTGATATTGCGCCTTCTTTAGCCTTACCTGCTATAATTTCTACTGCTCTTTCTATTTCATTTGATGTAGCATTCATTTCTTCTGTTGATGCTGCTGTTTCTTCCATACTTGCTGATAACTCTTCAGTAGTTGAAGCAACCTCTTCTATATTTAAAGTTAATTCTTTTATGTGTTTTACAGAATCTATAACTGCATTTTCAACATTTGAGGATTCCCCCTTAACGCCTTGAACAAGTTCTCGAATAGAATTCTGCATTTTATCAATTGATTTTCCAAGTCTACCTATTTCATCTTCTTTATTTAAAAACTCTTTTGGTACTTCCATAGTAAAATCAGCATTAGAAAGCACCTCTAAATGGTCACATGCAAGGCTTACAGGCTGAATAGCTTTTTTAACAAGCATAAGCATAAATGTAATTATTACCAATGTAACAATTATGTTCATACTCATTATTATTTTAGAAAGCTGATTATATTCAGCATACATTTGTTCATCTGAAATTACTGAGATAAATGTCCATTTGCTGTCTATTCCATTTAAAGTTATAGGAGCATATGCCTTTAAAGATAAAAGCCCTGTTCCTGCTGCTTTTTTATGTGTTTCAAAATTTTCACCCTTGGCAATTTTTTCTAAAATATCTTCTTCATTTTTATCCACATCAAGTAGGTTTTTATTAATAAGCTCTGGCTTTTTACCTTGTGTAACAAATTTCCCTTTATCTGTAACTACTGTTGCATATCCTCCCATAGGTTTTGCTTTAACAGTTAGTTCTTGAAGGGTTTTTAACTCAACATCTGCTCCTACAGTCCCCATAAAATTCCCATTATCATCAATTATAGGTATTGATAAAGTGGTAATCAAAGTATCTTTTCCATCTATTTTATACATATAAGGTTCTATTAAACAGTCTTTCTTCGTTTTCTTTGGAAGAAGATAATAATCTCCATCCCCCTCTTTATTATATCCCATACATGGTTCTATTTCTATTTTCCCATTATTTAGTACAACATAAGGAATAAATCTACCTGTAGCATCATGCCCTTCTTTATTTATGTACTCACTGTCTTTACCATCAAAGGCATTAGGTTCCCATACTGTGTGTACTCCTACCACATTTTTATTCTTTTCTAGTATAGTTTTTAAAAGCTGAATTACCTGTTCTCTACTTAAACTTCCTGATTTCTTAGAGAATACAACAGCATCTCTTATTCCCTCAACAGTAGCCTGTACTACTTTAAAGTCCCCCTGCATATCATTTGCAAAAGCATTTGATACCTGTTTTGCCTGTTCACTTGCCTGATTATAAGAACTTTCTTTAACCTTTTTAAGTGTAATCCCCCCAATAAGAACAATTCCTAAAAATACTATTGTACCAAGTATAATACTTAATTTAGTTACTAAATTTAATTTTTTAAACATATTAGTTTCCCCCTTCATTATGTATGTAGCCTAGTTACTCTATTCTAATAATCCAATAGTCTTTTATTCTACATTTTTCATTAAATTCCTTTATTTTCAGATGTTTTTTTCATTTTGTTTTAGCTTTTTTATATTAATTTTCAATATATGTCACTAAATAATTACATTTTTTAGCATAAAAAAAGGACTAACCTACTTTAATTCAGTTAGTTCTTTTAGCTGCTTTCCTAATACCTCATCAATAGCCGCCCTCATTGAAGTATCAACAAGAACTCTGTTTATCCGATGGCTACCGACTCTAACACTTCATCTTCTAGCAGATGGAGATAAGATTCGCTACGCCCCTGGATAACGATTTCTAAGCTTCAGATGGGATCAAAACCCCACCTGAAACCAAGAACTCTGTTTATATCTTAAACTTTGAAACTAAATCTACAAGCTTTTCATTTCTTTCTTTAGCATACTCTGAAAGTT
>CAZKOJ010000117.1:0-14510 GCA_964554365.1 uncultured Clostridium sp.
TCCAGCTGCTGGATAAACCACAAGAGAAGTTCCACCAACTATTAGAACATCAGCATTTTTAACGTAATCAATTGATGCATTTAATACATCCATATCCAAACTTTCTTCATATAGAACTACATTAGGTTTTATTGTACCTCCACAAGCAGTACATATAGGTATAGTACTAGGGCTATTTATTATATATTCTAAATCGAAGGCTTTACCGCATTTTATACATGAATTTCTGTGTATGGAGCCATGTAGTTCTAATACATTTTTAGAACCAGCCATTTGATGCAATCCATCAATATTTTGTGTAATTACAGATTTAAGCTTACCCAGCTTTTCTAGCTCTGATAAGGCATAATGAGACGCATTGGGTTTGGCAGTTTTATATATCATTTTTTCTCTATAAAAGTTAAAAAAATCTTCTGTGTGAGATATGAAAAAACTATGACTTAACATAACTTCTGGGGGGTAGGAGTTATTATCTTTTGCTTTATATAAACCGGACTCTGATCTAAAATCGGGAATTTGTGATTCTGTAGATACTCCGGCACCACCAAAAAATACAATATTATTACTTGAGTTTATAACAGATTTTAATTTAACATAATCCATAATATCACCTCTTAATAATAATTATAGCATATATAATATTTGTAGTATCCTAAATTTATGCAATATATAGTAAAGCCTATTGACAAATATTAATTGGAATGATATCATATAAGAGCATTAAGCGTACAGAATATTTATGGCGCTATAGCCAAGTGGTAAGGCAGAGGTCTGCAAAACCTCTATTCCCCAGTTCAAATCTGGGTGGCGCCTCCAAAAAGACATCACATATCGTGATGTCTTTTTTATTTGATTATTACCGGTTCTAGTACTTGGACTACTCCATTAATGCAATCTAATTTAACTTGTGCTCCAATTGGTATAGTAAGTTTAGGATAAGAATGTCCACATTGAAAATTGATTAAAGTAGGTTTATTCAGGGATAAAATTCTATCATTGATTACTTCCTCTAAGGTTAAGCTTCTTTTATAGTTATCTAAAGTACAATTGGTAAATTGACCTAAGACAAGCCCTTTACATTGCTGAAGTTTATTACATAAAATTAATTGAGTTAACATTCTATCGATTTTATAAGGCTCCTCACCGACATCTTCTATAAACAGAATTTTATCCTTAGTATCTATTTCGTAAGGAGTACCTAAAGTGCTACATATTAATGATAAATTACCACCTAAAAGTTGACCTTCAACAAAAGGAATTTTAGAAAAACACTTAATGTTAAAACCTTTTGGATTTTCTATAGTATATGGTTTATATGCATTCATAATAGTGTATAAAAAATTTTTCAGGGTAGGTTCATCAGAAAAATCTGAATTACACATTGGAGAATGAAAAGTTATTAAGTTACATTTAATAGCGATAGTGTTTAATAAAGTAGTTATATCACTAAAGCCTCCAAATATTTTAGGGTTTTTCGTTATGATACTAAAATCTATAAGAGGAAGAATCCTCATAGTACCATATCCACCCCTTACGCATAAAACCATATTAACGTCCTTATCCAAAAACATATTCATAAAGTCATGGGCTCTATTGACATCACTTCCAGCAAGATAACCATATTTATCATATATATGTTCACCTGCTTTTACTTTAAACCCTAAATTTTCAAGAAAACAAATACTGTTTCTTATGTTATTAGTACTTTCAGATCCAGCAGGAGATACAAGTCCTATAGTATCACCGAATTTTAATCTTTTAGATATCAATTTATCACACTCCTATAATTAGAATAATCTTTTTTTACGAAGAATAATTATAGAAACTAAACATATTAATGCAGCTATAGCATAAGTAATCCAAAATCCATTAGGATGTTCACTAAAAGGAATACCTCTTATATTCATACCAAAGGAACTAAAAATTATATTAGGTATGGACATAACTATGGTTATAGAAGCTAATAACTTCATAACTATGTTTAGATTATTAGATATTACAGATGCAAAAGCATCCATGGTTCCACTTAGTATATTACTATAAATGTTAGCCATTTCTATAGCTTGTTTATTTTCAATAATAACATCTTCAAGGATATCTTGATCTTCAGGATATTTTTGAAGAAGTTCAAGCTTCAACATTTTTTCAAGCGTGATTTCATTAGATTTTAAAGATGTTGAAAAATAAACTAGAGATTTTTCTAAGGATAATAACTGAATCAATTCTTTATTCTTCATGGATTTATGAAGTTTTTGTTCAATCATTACACTTTTTTTATCTATTTGCCTTAGGTAAAGTAAATAGTAACTTGCTATTCTGTAAAGTATCTGAAGTATAAACCTTGAGCGTTTAAATGTAAAAAATGATTTAACCTTTCTATCTATGAAATCAGTAAGAATTTTACTGTTTTTTAAGCATACTGTTATTATTGTAGATTGAGTGTGAATAATTGCTAATGGATAGGAATCATAGGTTAATGAATTATCCTCCATTTCAGTAAAAGGTATATCTACAATAACTAAAAGAGTATTATCTTCAATATCTATACGAGAAGTTTCTTCTTCATCTAGTGCTGCTTTCAGAAATTCTAAGGACACTCCTGCTTTTTTTGAAACGATAAGCAAATCTTCTTCAGAAGGAGCTATTATGTTAACCCAACAACCTGGCTCTATAGTATCCATAGATTGTAATGTACCTAGTTCATCTAAAGTTTTATAAATTGAAATCATATATGCCTCCTATGTAAAATTTATTTTGCTTTCACACATATATATATTATAGCTTATATAAAATATTTCTGTATATAATAACTTGATTTGATAGGTCTAATCTTAGATACATTGATGGGGTTTATTGGCAGTGGATATATAAAAACCAAATTTATATATTTATATATGGTAATAATAGTACAAAATATACTAAAAATATAGAATAAAATAAGATAAGTGAAGAGAATTAGAGATTAAAGAAATCAGTTGCAGTAAAAGTTAACATATAAGGCTATATTAGGAGAATAGGACCTTAAATAGATATAAACAATATGGATTAACATTTGAAACCCGAGTATAATCACTATGTTAGTTAAATTAATGTATACCTAGGAGGGGTTTTATGGGAAGTATTTATAAAGAAACTAGCAGTAGGAAAAAGAATTCATTTATACTTACTATAGCTATTATATTCATTGTTGCATTACTTTTACAGCAGATAATAGATGAACAAACCATTAAGGGTATTAAAATTTCTAACTTTTTAAATATTGTATGCATAGTGTTAATAACTGTAGTTATATTTTTAGAAATGCTAAAATATAGGATAACATATACTTATTTAATAATCGGAAATCAGTTTATAATTCATAAGGTAAAAGGAAATAGAGATAGGGTAGTAGAAAATGTAAAGCTAAAAAATATAGAATTTATAGGAAAAGGATTATTTACTAATATTAGATATGATAAAATAATTTGTCGTAAATATACTTGTTCAATTTTTAATTTTAATAATTATTATTGTGTTTATAAAGAAGGAAATAGATATGTAAAATTTTACTTTCAACCAAGCCGAGATTTAATAGAAAAATTGAAAATTTTGATAAAAAAGAGACTAATTAGCTAGTCTCTTTACTTTTTTGTTGAAAAAACTCATTTTTAACTTGATTAAGCAAAGGCTGATTTTCTATTAGATCCAATCCGGTCAAAGCGAGTGCCTGAGCAGTTTTTATAATTCTATCTTGTGCATAATAAGATATTGTAGCTTCCGCAAATTCTTTTGAAGAATATTTTATATCTTTATCTTCACATATAGATATATATGGATGAATACATGGTACAACATGACTTATAGTGCCTAAACTTAATCCCGAATTTGTATTTTTAGGTTTATCTATGCCTATTATACCACTCTCTTTTAGATTGTGGCTGAATATTCTAGATAGAGTTTTGTTTGGAATTAGCTGGTCATAAGGTAATTCATATAGACATACATTATAATTTATGTCCATTAAGTAACCTGTAGTTTTAACTAATTCTCTAATCTTTTTTTCTATTTCACAGGCAATGCTCATTTTAGGAGATCTAATATAGAACTTTGATTCTGTTTCAGAAGGTAGAAGATAGGGTGAATCGCCTCCTTTTAATATGACACCGTCTATGGTAGACCCTTCTGGAAAGCCTTTTGAAAGTAGGCTTAAGGTATTGAATGTAAAAAGACAAGCATCTAATGCTGTGTAGTCTTTTTTATTTCTATAGGTAAATCCACAATTACTTTTATAATTTATTTTAATTGGTATTATGGCCATAGAAGAACCACTTTCAGCTGTTATTACATCTGGATGGGACATAAGTACTACGTCCATATCATTAAAAGTACCTTGTTTAGCCATGGTAACTTTGGAACTACTCAAGAACTCTCCTGGACACCCTATAACAATAACACTACCACCAACTTCAGGTACAACTTTAGCTAATGATAAAGAGGCAGCTATAGACATAGCGGATATTAAGTTATGACCTACTATATGACCTGAATTTTTCACAGCATCATACTCACATATATAACATATTTTAGGGTGGCCAGTACCATATTGTGCATAAAAAGCTGTTTGCATATCAAGATAGTGTTCTATAACTTGAAAACCATTCTCTTTTAACATATGAACTATGTAATTGCATGATTTATATTCATTAAAACTTTCTTCAGGATTTTCATAAAGATATTTTGATAAATTTAACACTTCTTCCTTTATGGTACTTAAATAAGTTACTATTTTCTGCTTCATAAAAAATACCTCCCAAACATATACAATATATGGTAAAAGATAATTATACAGTTGTAAAATTATCTAAAATTATTTAAAATTAGATATATAGTATAAATTCCATAATTACGTATTTTAAATTTTAGATCATTAAATAAATTCGAGGGGGATTGGTTATTATAAATTATAAATTAATAACAAAAACTAGTTTAAAAGTTTTGCTTACATGTCTATTTATTATTGGCACAAACAAAGAAGTTTATGCACAAGGAAATTATCAAAGATATGGTGGCGTGGATAGATACGAAACTTCTATGAAAATTTCGCAGAAGTTTGATACAAAGTCTGGTTATGCCATAATTGCTTCAGGAGAAAATTTTCCAGATGCGCTATGTGCATGTCCACTCTCTAAAAAATATGATGCTCCAATAATACTTACTACAGAAAAAAAACTTGATATCAAATCAGCAGAACAACTTAAAAGCTCTGGAGTAAATAAAGTTTTTATAATAGGTAAATCTATATCAAAAGATGTGGAAACTAGTATTAATAATATGGGGATAACTTGTGAGAGGATAGGAGGAGCTGATAGGTATGAAACTGCTATGTTAGTTGCAGATTATGTAGGGATAAAAGATAGAGTTGCAGTAGTGTCAGGAGAAAATTATCCTGATGCTTTATCTATTGCACCTATTGCTGCTAATATGAATATACCAATAATACTTGTAAGTAAAGATTCTGTACCAGATGTAGTTAAGAATGCTCTAAAGGATAAAGATGTTACCAATACCTATATTATAGGTTCAGAAGGTGCTATAAGCGATGTGGTAAAGTCTGAATTCAAAAATCCAGAGAGAGTAAGTGGTTCAGACAGATATAGTACCAATATAGCTGTAATTAATAGATTTAAGGATAACTTAGATCTAAGCAATGTATATTTAGCATCAGGTTTAAATTTTCCAGATTCACTTTCAGGGTCCGCTTTAGCTCAAAAGACTAAATCACCCTTAATATTAGTAAGTGAAGACATAAATGAAACTGAGAAAACTGATATTAAAAAAGTATTAGGATCGGCTAGTAATATTAATATATTAGGATTAGAAGGTGCAGTTTCATTAAAAACATTGTATTTAATAGGGCTTGAAAAAGAACCACCCAAACCACCAGAACCAGAAAAATCAAAAGGAGTACAACCACCACCTTGGACAAGTTCTTTTAATGTTATAAATGCAGGAGAAACTACGAGAGTATACATAAAGGAAAGTCCGAGCTCATCATCAGCAAATGTTGGTTCTACCTATGGAAGTCTTGCAGAGGTTAAAATTTTAAGTAGTAGTGACAGCTATTATTATATAGAGGTACTTGATTATGATACTTTAAACTATATAAAAGGATATGTACCGGTGTCTTCAGTTAAAACAATAACACCATCTGGGCCTTATAATGTACTTGTAGATAAAGGAACGCAAAAAGTTGCTATATTTAATGGTGAGACTTTAGTTAAAGAATTTGTATGTTCTACAGGAACTGATGAGACTCCAACACCATCTGGTAGATTTTTAATTGGTTCTAAAGGACCAGTTTTCTATCCATCTGATAATTCTCAATGTTTTTTTTGGACAAGGCTTGATAATAATTATTTATTTCATAGTGCAATATATGATAGAAATGGTTATGCAGTAAAATCTGAATATGACAAACTTGGATCCAAGGCTTCCCATGGATGTATAAGACTTCCATATTACGATGCAAAGTGGATTCAAGATTATGTACCATATGGTACTCTTGTAACAATAAAAGATTAAAAATTTTACTATGCAGCTTAGGTATTTGAACTTACAAAGAGCTATCTCAAATTAGAATAATGGTGCAAGATTTTTTAAATCACATTCGTAATTAAATTTATTAGAGAAAAACACTATCAAAGTTTATTGAAATTCAATAACATTGATAGTGTTTTTTTCTAATTATAAAAGCTTTTTATTAAATCTTTAAGTAAAATGCATTTTCGGATAAACTCTTAATTTATTTATGTGGACAAAATAACTTTTGCTATGTATCTGAATATTATATATAAGAAGAGGTAATAATTGTAAATAGAAAAAATTAAATAAGGGGGATATTAAATGGGAAAACAAGTTTGTATTGTATGTGGTAAGCCTCTAAATGATGGTATAATGATATATGGCAGAGGAATCTGTAGATGTTGTGAAAACAGATTAATTAATATAGAAAGAGATACAGATTTTTATGAGTACTATAAAGAATGTATAAGAAAAACTATAGTTCAATTAGTTATAAGAGGAGAGGGAGCAAATTGTCAGAGTTACCACTTGTAGAGGGTATTTTAAAATACGTAAAGGAAAATAATATATCTTTTTGTATGCCTGGACATAAGGCAGGAAGAGGTTTTTTAAGTACTCCCATTGGCAAGGAGTTTATAAAAAATTTTTTAGCTTGTGATATTACTGAAGTAGAAGGAGTTGATAATCTTCACAAACCTGAAGGTATAATAAAAGAAGCTAGTGAGCTTCTAACAAAATTTTATGGAAGTAAAAAATCTTATTTTTTAGTCAACGGAAGTACAATAGGAAATTTAGCTATGATATTTAGTAGCTTTAATGAAGGTGACCAAGTATTAGTGGAAAGAAATTGCCACAGGTCTATTTTTAACGCTATAATAATGAGAAAACTTAAGCCTATATATATAAATAATATAATAAATGACACATTAAATGCTCCTGTTTGCATAGATTTGGAGCATTTTTTGCAGGTTTTAAATAGCAATAAAAATGCTAAAGGTATAATTGTTACATATCCTAATTATTATGGAATATGTTCTAATTTAAAATATATAATAGAAGAATGTAAAAAATATAATATGAAAATACTTGTAGATTCAGCTCATGGAGCACATTTTGGAGTACACAATGGATTGCCAGAAAGTGCAGTAAAGCTAGGTGCTGATATGGTAGTTATGAGTGCGCACAAAACACTTTCAAGCTTAACTCAAACAGCATATCTACATATAAACAATACAGAGTATTTAGAAAGAGTGGAGTTTTACATAAGTGCATTTTCAAGTACAAGCCCTTCTTATTTATTTTTATGTGCTATGGATTATGCAAGATATTATTTGCAAACTTATGGAGAAGAAGAATACGGAGAGCTTTTAAACTTGTTAGATTTTTATAGAAATAAAATAAATTTACTAGAGGGTTTCCATATAATAAATAAAGATGATATAAGTTCTAGAAAAGAAAATAAACTAGATTATTCAGATGATGTTTACAATTTTGATAATACTAGATATGTGATAAACTTAGATAAAGAATATAGTGGACACTTGCTATGTAAATATTTACGGGGAAATAATATTCAGGTAGAAATGAGTGATGATTCTAATGTAGTTTTAATTTTTTCACCATTTAATAAAGAATGGGAGCTGAAAAAGTTATATAATGCACTTGAAATTTGCAATATGGATAAAGTAAGAAGAAAAAAATTTGATTTGTTAAATTATGATATACCTAAAATGGCCCTTATGCCTTTTGAAGTTGTAGATAAGAAAAAGCAATATGTAAACTTAATAAACTCATTAGGAAGAATTAGTGCTGTAAATATAGTACCATATCCACCTGGGGTACCTATATTAAATATGGGAGAATTAATAGATAATAAAATTTTACAGGCTATTGATTATTATAAAAAAAATGAAGTTGATATTTTAGGATTAAATGGTGACGAAATAGAAGTAGTTATAATAAACACATAAGTTTTATTTAAGATCACTTTATAAATTTTACGGAGGAGATAAAAATGAACATAAAGAAGGGCAGTTTAATAGTAGTAGAAGGCTGTGATGGTAGTGGCAAAGCTACACAAACAGAAAAATTATATAGAAAACTTTTGGAAGAAAAATATAAAGTAAAAAAAATAGAATATCCCAACTATGAAAGTGATTCTTCCGCATTAGTTAAAATGTATTTAAATGGTGATTTTGGAAATAGACCAGAGGATGTTAATCCGTATGTATCATCTACTTTTTATGCAGTAGATAGATTTGCATCATACAAAACTCAATGGAAGGATTTTTATGAAGATGGGGGTATAATAATAGCAGATAGATATACAACAGCAAATATGGTACATCAAGCATCGAAAATAAAAAATGAAGATGAAAAAGTGAAATTTTTAAATTGGCTTTGGGATTTTGAGTTTAGAATTTTTGGATTGCCAATTCCAGATTGTGTTATATTCCTTGATATGCCACCAGAATATAGTAAAAAACTTATGGAAGAGAGAGCTAATAAAATTACTGGGGATCAAAATAAAGACATACATGAAAAAGATTATGAATATCTAGTTAATTCATATAATAATTCATGTTATGTAGCAGAAAAATACAAGTGGCATAGAGTAAAATGTGTGGAAAGCGGAAATATAAAAACCATCGAAGGTATTAATCAGGAAATATTTAATTTAATAGAAAAAACAATTTTATAAGAGTATATAAAATTAAGTGAATTATTATAAAAATATGGTAAAATTAATTTAAATACAAATGTATGAATGATAATTGTTTAAATTTTATATATTAAAAAAATAAATAGGGAGATGAGTTAAATGAAGTTAATAATAGCTATTGTTCAAGATGATGACTCAGCAGATTTAGTAGATGTACTAATGGGATCAGGATTTAGAGTAACTAAACTTGCTACAACAGGAGGATTTTTAAAAGCTGGTAATACTACACTTATGATAGGAGTGGAAAAGGAAAAAGTAGATGAAGTTATAGCTAAGATAGAAGAAATATGTAAAACTAGACAAGAAATTATGGCTACACCATCTCCAGTTGGAGGGTCTACAAGTGTTTATGTACCTTATCCTGTAGAAGTACAGGTTGGAGGGGCAACAGTATTTGTAGTGGATGTAGATAAATTTGTCAAAATTTAATTAGGAGGGATGTCCGTTGAGCTTTAATACCATAATAGGGCATGAAAATGTAAAATTTCAAATCACCAATTCTATAGAACAGGGAAGATTTTCTCATGCTCATATTATTGTAGGTGAAGATGGAATAGGCAAAAGTCATATTGCAAAAGAAATTGGTGTTAAAATTTTAGGCAAATTAGAAAATAAACAATATGCTGACATAATAGAATTTAAGTTAATAAAAGGTAAAAAGTCAATAGGAATAGATGAAATAAAAAACATAATAGAAGAAACAAGTAAAAAACCTTATGAAGGAGATAAAAAAGTAATTATAGTTTATAATGCAGATAAAATGACAGAGGCAGGCCAAAATGCATTTTTAAAGACTATAGAAGAACCTCCTAAAGGAGTTTTTATAATATTATTATGTGAAAAATTAGAAAGTATCCTGGATACAATAAAATCAAGATGTCAAATATATAAGCTTAATAGGTTAAGCGAAGAAGAAATGGATGAATTTCTAAATAGCAAATTTCACAATTTACAAGAGGAAGAGCTAAAGGCTATTAATGCGTTTAGTGTTGGAGTACCAGGAAGAGCTGAAAAGTTTATTAATGATAGCTCTTTGAAAGAGATCAGGTCTAATATTATAAGTATACTAAAAATAATAAGTGAAAATAATATAGAGGAAACTTTAATTTATGAAAGTTTTTTTATTAAGTATAAAAATGAATGGCAAGAAGTCTTAACATGCATACTTTCTTATATAAGGGATGTACTTATATATAAAGAAACAGCAAATAAAAATTTAATAATAAATATAGACAAAATTAAGGATATAAAAGATATAGCTGAAATGTTTTCATTTAATAAGTTAAATGGTATTATTAATATTGTAAAAGACACTAGAATAAAACTAGAGAGAAATGTTAATACAATATTAGTTTTTGATTCTATGTTACTTAAGATGCAGGAGGTATAATATGGTAAAAGTCGTAGGTGTACGTTTTAAAAAAGCTGGTAAAATATATTATTTTTCACCAGATGATTTATATATAAAACAAGATGATAAAGTTATAGTAGAGACAGCAAGAGGAATAGAGTTTGGAGAATGTGTAATAGGTCCTAAAGAAGTAGATGAAAGCCAAATAGTATCAACGCTTAAAAGCGTTATAAGAGTAGCGGTGGAAGAAGATGTAATAAAGCATACTGAAAATAAGGAAAAAGAAATTGAAGCTTTTCAAGTATGCTTAGAAAAAATTCAGAAGCATGAATTAAAGATGAAGCTTATAGATGTAGAATATACTTTTGATAATAATAAAGTTATATTTTATTTTACTGCGGACGGAAGAGTAGACTTTAGAGAGCTTGTAAAGGATTTAGCTGCTATTTTTAGAACAAGAATAGAGTTAAGACAAATAGGTGTAAGGGACGAAGCTAAGATGATAGGCGGTCTTGGACCTTGTGGTAGAACTATGTGTTGCTCTACATTCCTAGGAGACTTCGCTCCAGTATCAATAAAGATGGCGAAAGAACAAAACTTATCTTTAAACCCTACAAAAATATCGGGTATATGTGGAAGGCTTATGTGTTGTTTAAATTATGAGCAAGAAACTTATGAGCAGATTAGGAAAAGATTACCTAAAGTAGAGTCTATTATAGATACTCCTTATGGAAGAGGGGAAGTTATTTCAAATTCTGTAGTAAAAGAAAGCGTAAAGATTAAAATAAAGTCTGAAGATGGAGAAGAAGTATTAAAAGAAATTCCAATAGAGGAAGTACAACTTGTATCAGGAGGATTTGAAGGAAGTATTAATGAAGATGAAATTAAGATAGATATGCAAGAAGCTGAAGATGCAGATATAATTAAAGAATTATTTAAAGACAATTAAGGAGGAAAGCTATGAAGTCTGTATTAAAGGTTTGTAATATGAATACAGCTGAAGACATTAATAAGATAAGAAAAGCCATTTCAGACAATGAAGGGGTAGTAGCTTGTCAAATAAATAAAGACAAGGGAGAAGTAAGTATCATATACGATGACTACTTTGTGAGCAATGAACATTTGATTCAATCCATAGAAGATTTGGGGTATGCAGTATTTTAAAATTAGCTTTAAAAATGAGCATAAACGTGGTAAAATATAAAATAGATGTTAATCATCTAAATTTATAAGGAGGTGTTACATATGGCATATAAAATTACAGATGAATGTGTAAGTTGTGGAGCATGTGCTTCAGAATGTCCAGTTAACGCGATTAGTCAAGGAGATAGTGTATTCGTTATAGATGAAAGCACTTGCATTGATTGTGGAAACTGCGCTAATGTTTGCCCAGTAGGAGCACCAGTACAAGAGTAATTTAAGACGAGAAGGCTGCCAAAAGGCAGCCTTTTTTATTACATATAATCTATAAATTTTTTATTGATCCAAAAACAGCTTAGATATAAGCAACTATGGGGTTTTATAGGTATATAAAACTAAAAAAGTTTAGATATAGCATATAAACATTTAATATTATATAAAGATTACTTTTATTTGCACGAGTATTTATATGTAAGTGAAATGTTTTAATGTTAAACTAATGTTAAAAAATGGTTGGAGGAATAAAAATGGACATATCTGTTATTGTTTTTATTGTAGTTGGTTTTGGATCTATTATAGCAGGATTTTTAATAGAAAAGGGAGTATTAGGTGCGCTTTTCTTACTTGCACCAGCAGTAATAGTATTTGGTGGAACTGCGGGTGCAGTTGGGCTTACTTTTCCAGCAGAAGTTTTGAAAAGATTGCCAAAAATAATGAAAGTAATTATAAATCCTAAGAAAATCGATATGCCTTCACTTGTAGCATATTTTAAAGATGTATCGTATAAAACTAGAAAAAATGGATTGTTAAGCCTTGAAGGAGAAATATCTAGTGACCCTAATTTAGACCCTTTTATTAAAAAAGGACTTCAATTGGTAGTGGATGGTGTAGATCCTCAGGCAGTTAGAGGTATTTTAGAGTTGGAATTAGAATCTACCTCCGACAGACATAGAAAAGGGGCGGCTATATTTGAACAAGCAGGTGGATTTTCGCCTACATTGGGTATTATAGGTACAGTAATGGGGTTGGTTCATATTTTAGCTGATTTATCAGATCCAACTACTTTAGGTGCCAAAATTGCGTCAGGATTTTTAGCTACACTATATGGTCTTGCATCTGCAAATCTTTTGTTTTTACCGCTAGGTTCTAGATTAAAATCATTAGATGAAAAAGAGTTTGGAGAAAAATCGCTTATAATAGAAGGAATACTATATGTACAAGAAGGAATAAATCCTAATACCATAGCAGAAAAATTAAAAGGATTTTTAAGTAAAGAAGAAGTTATCAAATTTGAAGGAATGGATGGTAAAGCTGAGGTATGAAGAAAAAAAAGCACGAAGAACATGGAAATGCTGAAAGATGGCTGCTTAGTTATTCAGACTTTATGACTTTACTTATGATACTTTTTGTTGTAATGTATGCTATGAGTAATATAGACAAAGCAAAATTTTCTCAGTTAGCTCAATCTATGAACATGTCTATGGGTGGGGGAAAGACCATGATTGCCAGCATGGATGGCGTTAGCATAACAGAAGAGAGTAATAAAGTAGATGCTGAATTACAAGCTAAAGCGGAAGAGTCAAAAATGGAAGACTTAAAATCAAAAGTGGATAAATATCTAGATGAAAATAGTATGAAAAGCACTGTAACTACTAAAATAGATGAAAGAGGGCTCGTAGTTAGTTTAAATGATACTTTATTTTTCGATACAGGAAGAGCAGAGGTAAGAGCTGAATCACAAAATAAGCTTATAGAAATAGGAAAAATATTAAATCAATTAGGAAATTATATAAGAGTAGAAGGTCATACAGATAATATTCCTATAAAGAATGATCAATTCGCCTCTAATTGGCAGTTATCCTGTGCTAGAGCAGCCAATGTTACTCAATTGCTTATAGTAAATGTTGGTATAACTCCACAAAAACTTTCAGCAGTTGGATATGGAGAATATAGACCAATATTGGATAACTCTACAGAAGAAGGCAGAGCTAGAAATAGAAGAGTTGATATGATTATAGTAAATAGCAAATTTAATAAGATAGAAAATAATAGAATAGGTGACAAACCATTAGGAGATAATCCTATAGAGAGTCAGAAAAGCAAATAAAAGCCTTAAGATATAATTTAATCTTAAGGCTTAATTTTATGGATAAGTTGTCCACGTGAATCTTATATAAACAGAATTCTTGGTTTCAGGTGGGGGTTGAAGCTTATCAGAAGCTTAGAAATCGTTGCCCATCGGATAAATGATTATTATGATTAGTGATATAATATATTAAATAAGTACTTTACATAGAAATGAGGATAAAATTTATGAATATGAATTTTTTAAGAAATGATGAAACCTTAGATGATTTGCAATTAAATGGAATCTGTGTAATACAAAAAAAAGATGCATTTAGATTTGGAGTAGATGCAGTATTGCTTGCTAATTTTTCTAATATAAAAAGGAATGCAAAAATTATAGACCTATGTAGTGGTACTGGAATAATTCCATTTATATTAGCAGGAAAAACAGAAGCTTCTAATATAATTGGAATAGAAATACAAGAATTAATGGTAGAGATGGCCAATAGATCATGTTTATTTAATAATTTAGATGATAAGATAAAATTTATTAATAAGGATCTTAAAGATTTGCAGTTTCTAAAAAGTTTGCCAAAAGTAGATGTAGTAACTGTAAATCCGCCATACAAGTTAAAAAATTCAGGAATTGTTAATCCTAATGATAAAAAT
>CAZKOJ010000118.1:0-14361 GCA_964554365.1 uncultured Clostridium sp.
TAATTTCATTTGATTAAATTTCATTATATAGTAAAATTAGTTATGACATAGTTATTAGAAAATGTAACATATTTTCTAATTAATTGACAAATAAGAAGTTATGGAGGCATATTGTGCGTAAAAATTTAGATTTTATATTAAAGAGCATAATTATTTATATTACTTTAGGATTTGCCATTTGTGCTACAGTCAATATGATTTCAAGATACACTCATTATTCACACACAATAGCATTTATTGGTTTTTTTATGGTAATAGATAGATTAATCAATTATGATAAACAAGAGGATGTAAAGTTATTTAAACGCATAAATATAGTGTATCTACATCTTTTAATAACAGGTATTACCATTTTATGTATAGATTCATTTCATTTAATTTAAATATACAAGTTTTTGGATTTTTAGGAACATTTTTTGCAAATGCAATATCTATGCTCCAAAGTGGTCATTAAAAGTGCTAATGTTTAAAAGTAAGCCAGTTTGGATAGGTGATGAATTTGTTGTTGGTGATTTTCAATAACTGTTGTACAAGCTAATCACGTATGTCCAGCGGTTGGATATATTATTAAATCAGAAGATTTAACGTTATATTTTGCTGGTGATACTTATTATGGAAAATTCATCAACTAAACTAATTCATTTAAACAATGGAGAAATTTTTAATATAAACAGTAATGAAATAAGTGTTTAACCCGACTAAAGCCCATACACTACGTCTAGAAACCATAACCGAAATACCAACTAATACAATGAAAATACAGTATGATTTCATCTGTGATTATGTGAATCCGTTAGATATGCCTGCTCATTGATTTGGGTAGGATTTTGTTTTAGAAAAAATTTTATATAATAATAGGTAAGAAATGCATAAAATAAATGAATATAAATATTAAATCTATAGAATAAGTGGGCATTTTCCATGATTACATAGGGCATTATTCTCACAAAGAGAGGAATTATGATGGAATTATTACAGGTTAAGAAATATCCAGTAAAGAACCCTATTTTAAGACAATTAATTAAATATTTTTGGGTACTTACATCTAATAATGAAGTAAATATTAGTCACAAACTATTACCAGTGAACAATATAGATATTATTATAAATTTTTCTTCACAAATAAAATATACCTTAGGTAATAAAACACAAACAATTCCTAAGGGACTCCATTTTAATGGTATAAGTAAACAATATTATACAATAAATCAAATGGGTAAATTGAATGTATTAGGAATTTCATTTTTTTCAGAGGGGCTTTATCCATTTTTAAAAATTCCGTTATCTGAATTTACTAACAGAACTATTGAATTAGATTTGCTTATCAGTAGATTTACTTCACGAATAGAAGAAAAAATAAGCATATCAAATGCGTATTCTGAAAAATTTGATATTATGGAAAATGAACTTTTACAGTTAATTGATTTTGAACTTATTAAAACAAAAGACATAAGTCAATTATTTAACACTTTTTATTGGAATACAAAGAAGTTAGATATTAATTGTTTTTGTGCTCAATATGGAATAGCTCAGAGGAAAATGGAACGTATTTTTAATAAGTATGTTGGAATAAGCCCTAAAGCATTTCAAAAAATTAATCGATTTCAGGGTATTTCAAATCAAATATTAAAAAAAGAATATGTTGATTTAACCTCGTTAGCCTATGAATATGGATATTATGATCAAATGCATTTTATAAAAGATTTTAAATCATATGTAGGATGTTCTCCCTCCCAATTCATAAACAAGGGAGAAGCAGTTAAAGAAATATTAAAATATACTTAAGGTGTCGTTTTTTTACTATTAATGAAAATGAATTTAGTGTTAAATTGTATTATCACTAAATAAAAAAGTTTATGGAGGTAAAAAAATGAAGAAAAATATTATTACTGAGATTGTAGAGTTCAATGTGAGTTCAGGGGTAACTGACGAAGGGTTTGTTAGAGTAGTAGATTCATTAGAAGAAAATTTTCATTCTCAACATAGTGGGTTTATTGACACAGAATTAGTTAAAGGTAAAGATAGGCAATGGATAATGATACAACATTGGGAGTCAATGGAGGAAGTAAAGGAAGTAATTAAATTGATGATGAAAGAGCCATCAACAGAAGAATTTAGAAAAGCAATTGATCCAACAAGTGTGAAGATGATGCTATTGGAAAAAGCAAAAGCATGGAGTAAATAATTTTTAAATTTTTGTTTCATATGCTTTATTTTTAATAATTCAAATATTGACTTTCTTTATAATCGATGCAAAATCTCTAAGTCAGATATTAAATTAATTATAGGAATTGAAGTTTCGCATAATACAAATATAGTCAATACCATTGATATTGGATTAATTAAGAAAAAGTCATAATTAAATTTATGACTTTTTTATTGCGAATTATTTGCTATGTTTATTTGTTATATAATAAGTATGGTAAATTTTATATTTATGTGAACATTTTGGGTGTCTAGTTTATCTAATATATGAAAAGATTTTTATAATAAATATATTAGGAACAGGAGAATGGTATAGGAGGAAGGGAAATGCAGTTTATTCGAAAAATTAACAGTAAAGACGATAGTGAGCTGGATGTTAGACTTGCGAAGAAAAGGGACAAGGAAGCTTTTGGAAGGTTAATTGAGTGTAATAAAGTTTCTATGTATAGAGTTGCAGTAAGTATGCTAGAAAATAAAGAGGATGTAGAAGATGCAATTCAAAATTCAATAATTAAAGCCTATGAAGGAATTATAAAATTGAAGAAAAATGAGTATTTTAAAACTTGGCTCATTCGGATATTAATTAATGAATGTAAAAGTATTTTAAAAATTAATAATAAAGTAATGCCTATGGAAGACACTTGCAGCGATATAGGTGTAACACAGGATTTTAGCAATATTGAACTTACAAATGCAATTAATTCCCTTAAAGAAGAACTAAGAGTAGTTACAACCTTATTTTATTTTGAAGATATACCTCAGAAGGAAATAGCTAAGCTTTTAGATATTCCAGAAGGAACAGTTAGATCAAGACTTTCTAGAGCAAGAAGCAAACTTTATGAAATGTTAAAATTAAGTTAGGAGGATATAGAGATGGATAAGCAGTCATTAATTGATGATATTATAAAAGAAAAAGCTAGTAGTGAGAAAATAGCTTTGCCAAAAGAATTAGAGAATAAAATAAGTGAAACTATAGCTAATTTGCCAGAAAGAAGACAAGTTAAAGGAAAGAAAGTAAAAAGGACTATTACAGCAGCGGCAATCACACTTGTAACTATAACTGGCTTAAGTATTGCCTTTCCTGCATATGCTCGAAATCTTCCTGTAGTAGATTCTGTATTTCAATTTTTAAGTGATAAAAATATGATTGATAAAGATTACGTAAACTACAGCTCAGATTTAAATTTATCTAAGACTTATAATGGTATAACAGTTACAATTAATAGTATTGTATATGATGGTATAGATTTGAGTATTGGCTATACTGTTGAAAATAAGAATGGATTTAAATGTGAACCTCATATTTTAGATAAAGAATTTAAAATTAATGGAAAGAAAACAAGTTTTAGCTCTGGTGGTGCTGGTAATATAATAAATAAAGCTACCTATATAGGCGTAGATACTTTTGGAGTAAGTAGAGACGATTTGCCTAAGGAAGTAAGAAAGCATATTGTCGGTGGAGAGGTTAAAATTCCTGATGACTTTATAATGGATTTAAATATTAGAGAGTTTTTAGGTGAAATAAAAGGAAAGTGGGATTTTAAGTTTAAAGTATCCAAAGATAAGATAAAAGGTAAGGTAAATAATGTAAAAAAATCTATAGATTTATCAAAAGTTAATAAAGACTTAATGGTAAATGAAGTTATATTTACTCCCATAAATACTGTTTTAAGGACAACTCGTATGAATACTGTTTTAAAGACAATTAGTGATAAAACAGCTGCTGATGCTGATGGAATGACTAAATATTTTGTTTTTGATGATAAAGGAAGAAATTTGGAGGAGAAACATGTACATGGAAGCGGTTCCGGCGAAAGTGATAAGTTTTATGAACAAAATACATTTAGAAATATATATGAGAACACTAAGTCAGTAACCTTTATTCCAGTTACTTTTACTAAGGAGCATAAAGAAAAGGTTAAGAATAGTAATGGCAGCTATAAAGTTGATAGTAAGGAAGTTCTACTAAATTTAAATGGAAGTACTGTTTTGTCAGAAGGAAAGTTTGGAGATTATAAGATAACTCAAATAGAGTTTCTTAAAGATAAGACATTAATTCACTATGAGTGTACCAAGTTACTTTCAGCACAGCCATATGAATTGTCTATAGTAGATGAATCAGGTAAAGAATACAATTTAAAAAAAGAAAATGTAAAAGCAGAAGAGGGAAACAAATTTACAGCGGAAATAGGTGTTTTATCTAAGGAGAAAAAATACACATTAAAGACAGATGATTTAGAAAAATTGTATGATGTTAGAGAAGATTCAAAGTTTACTATTGAAGTAAAATAAGTGGAGAGTAGTTATAAATTATACAAATAGAAATCTAATATAGGTAATTAAATGGTAGTTATAGTATTTTATAATATGCTTTTATAGAAATATACAACTTAAACTACTATATAAATAGTTAGAATAAATTCAGTAGCTTAAGTAAACTTAGCTTATGTTATTAAACGGTAAATAACTGTAAATGTGATTAGTTATTTACCGCTTGCATTTATCCGATGACTACCCGCTCTAATACCTCCATCTGATTCAAGTTTCACTTCATAAGACGTCAATAAAATACTATATTTTAATTTAAGATAACGAGGTTACTTCACTAGTGACCTTTTCTATTAAATTCATAAAAGATTCTTCATTCTTAACGTTTAAATAGGTATTTAGTAAGGCGTTAGTAGACATGGCATCATAACCCTTGCACCCATTTTCTAAAATTTGAGTTAGTGTATCTATAAAGTAATCTTTGCTTTTATCTATGTCTTTAAGCATTTTATCTGCCCTATCATTGATTAATTCTATTTTTATGTGCTTTCTAAGTTTTTCAGTATAGTTTTTCATATAAATTTGTGTTTCCTCGGGATATGCTGAAAAGTTTTCTGATAAGATATCTTCTATTTTAACCAATGAAAAACCCTCTTTCCTATTTTGTAATACTTTAATTATAGCTATTTATAGCGATTTTGAAAATAAAAAAATTAGTTTTTTCATTCAAAAGGCATGAGTGATATCAATAGCCCACATTCAATTGTATTTATAATGATTATGTGGCTGAGATTTAAAGTGCCAATCTTCTCTTGGTTAGTTAGCCTTATTTTTTGTATAATAATAAATAATAAGATAATCTATTATTTTGTCATATAACTAATACGATCTTTGGAAGGAGGGATTGACATTAAAGTTGATAGACTAATTGGGATTTTAACTATATTACTACAAAATGAAAAGATCACAGCACCGGAACTTGCTGAAAAATTCGAAGTATCAAGACGCACAATTAACAGGGATATAGAAGACTTGTGTAAAGCGGGAATTCCATTAGTTACTTTACAGGGAGTAGGTGGTGGTATTTGCATTGCAGAGGGGTATAAACTGGATAAAACAATTTTTACGTCAAAAGAAATGCAAGCAATACTAACAGGACTAAAAAGTCTAGACAGTGTTTCAGGTGATAATAGATACAGGCAATTAGTAGATAAATTGTTTGTAGGGGTGAATCTTTCAGATGAAAGTGTTTATGATGCAAGTGGACATATATTAATAGATTTAGCTTCTCATTATAAAGGAACGCTTGCACCGAAGATTGAATTGATTCGTACAGCTATAGAAGAAAACAAGCTGATGGAATTTGACTATTACTGTTATTCGGGAGAAAGTAAAAGAGTGATAGAACCATATTTAATCGTATTTCAGTGGTCAAATTGGTACGTATGGGGATTTTGTAAAGAAAGAGAAGCATTTAGATTATTTAAACTCAATCGATTATTAAATTTAAGGGTGTTGAAAGAAAGTTATACCAAACGTAAAGTCCCATCTCTACAAAAGCAAATTGACCAAGTATTTGAGAATACGATTCACTTGGTAGCTAATTTTGATAGTTCAGTTAAATGGAGATTAATAGAGGAATATGGAATAGATAGTTTCAGTGAACTTAAAAATGGCGAATTATATTTTGAGTTTGATTTTTCTAATAGAGACAATTTGTTCGGATGGATATTAGGATTTGGAGATAAGGTTAAGATAATTGAACCTATGGAAATCAAGGAAGAATACCTGCAAATTATAGACAGTATTCGAAAAATATATTAGGAAACATGACATACTGTTGTCGTGTTTCTTTTGTTATACTATTGGAAAGGAGTTAAAGGAGAGGGTAAAGATGGAATCAAGATGTGGAATTATATGCAGTGAGTGTGAGTATAAAGAAAAAATTAATTGTGCAGGATGCGTAAACATACAGAAGCCGTTCTGGGGTGAAAGTTGTCCTGTGAAATCATGTTGTGAATCAAAAAATATAGTGAATTGCGGTCTGTGCGTACAATTTCCTTGTGACTTACTTAATCAGTTTTCATATGATAAGGAACAGGGAGACAATGGAAAGAGAATCAAGCAGTGTGAGCTTTGGTGCAAAGGTAAGGAGAAATAATTTAGAAGGAACGGTGTCCGATAATATTATGAAAGAAATTGAGGATAATTAGTATGAAGCATGAGTGGAAGAAAAGTGAAAAGGAATTATATATTCCGAAAGCAACTCCTACATTAGTCCAAATTCCTAAGGAAAAGTTTTTCATGATTAAAGGTAAAGGTAATCCTAATAGTGAAGATTTTTCAGAGCGAATAGGCGTATTATATACTATGTCATACGCAGTCAGGATGATGCCTAAGAATGGATTTACGCCTGAGGGATATTATGAATATACAGTATATCCGCTAGAAGGACTATGGGATTTGACAGAAGAAGGAAAGCAATTAGAAGAATTAAATAAGGATGAGTTATTGTATACCATTATGATAAGGCAGCCTGATTTTGTAAATGATGAGGTTGTTTGTAAGGCATTTGAAATTGCTCATAAGAAAAAGCCGCATCCATTGTTAGAAGAGATTACGTTTGGTGAAATAGAGGATGGGTTAAGTGTTCAAATGCTGCATAATGGTTCATATGATGATGAACCTAAGTCATTCCAGCAAATGATAAGTTTTATGGAGGATAATGGACTTAAAAGAAATTATATGATTCATAGAGAAATTTACCTAAGTGATGCAAGGAAAGTAGAACGAGATAAACTTAAAACAACGCTAAGATATTTAGTGCAAAGAATTTAGGGTGGTTGAAAATGGAACTTATAAGTGTAACAGAGGAAAATTTAGAAGAAGAACATATTTGTTGCGCAATTTCAAATCTAAATTATTAATTGGAAAGATTTATGAAATATTATAAATGAATATAGTATAATTATGGATGTATTTTTATTCAATTGCTACAATTGCTAACACCCCATCTATAATGAAAGGTGGAACAATGGAACCAGTTATATATATTAGCTCGTTAGCAAATACAATAAAAAATAGATGCTATGAATTGGTAGAAAAATATATGCAGTGATAAAACTGCACATTAAAAAAATAAGAATTATAAAACCAAATAATTCCTCAAAACACCGTAGTATTCAAGCTAGAAAATATTATATTATTATAACTCAAATACATAGGTTTAAAAAGTGAAGTTTGGGTATTTATATAAAGGAACAATATAAGAATAATATGACATAAATAGAATTGTAATTATTAGATACATCCTCTAGTTTAGTCCTTATCTCCTTTGAAGATAGTTAATTATGCATTGTAAGCGAATAATCTCAAGGTATTGTCAATATAATTATTATATATAAATTATCTTAATAATTTATATAGAGAGTTATTATGGGAAGAGATGCTATTTATATTTTTTTATCTCCCCTTTCTGGCGAAGCATCAGAAATTGTGAGTTATGGAATATAATATTTTAGATTGGAGATGAACTTATGAGTGATGATGATGTTCTAAATACAAAGGATAATAATACAACACAAGGAATTAGTGAAAAAGATAACTCTAATGAAAAGTCTAGAGAGGAACGAATAAATACAATTATCAGTGAATTAAATGATTTAATTAATGATATTAGAAATTCAAGGCAAATAAGTGATGTGGTAGTTCAAAGTCAAGCACTAAATTCAAGCCAAGGGCCAACCCCAAGTCAGGCGATAACTTATGGTGAAACGCCAATTCAAAGTCAAGCGACACCCACAGGTCAAGGGGCAACTCAAAGTCAAGCATCTAATACTACTAATGTTACTGTAAATGCAATTCTTGCTCAAACAGCTCAATCATTGGTAGCATTAAATTTAATTAAGACTGAGTTATGTAGATTGCCCTTAGATTTTTGTGAAAGAGAATATATTGCCAACTGTGTTACTCCTTTAGAAACTGCGATGGAATTTGTATCAAGAACAGGCTTTGAGTTAGCAACTTCAGTAAATATTTTAACTACTTCACCAATAGTTCCACGTAAAAAGGGAAAGCTAAAGGGCACAATTCGTACAATATATAGTATGAATGAAGAGGTTGAGGATATTTATAAGGTGTTAAAACATAGATTAAGAAAGATAACCCAGGAAGATAACTGTTGTACATTTCCATGAGTTGCATACAGCTAGTTATAGTAGAAATATTTAAGATAGGTGAATAAATGCATGGATGATGTAAATAGGATAATATCAAATATTAATTTTGCAAGGCAATTAAATGAAGCATTAATAAAAGGTCAGATATCCCCAAAAAGTGACTTAATTATCGATGTAACCGCAGCTATTAATAATACAGATGCAATGCTAACTGCTATCAATTCAATTAAGACAGAATTGTGTAGATTATCTTTAAACTTGTGCGAAAGAGAATACGTTGAAAATTGTGTTAATCCTATATTAATAACGTTATTATCTTTGTCATTTACATCATACGAACTGTCTGGTTCAGTATCTATATTATCTTCTTCACCTATTGTTCCGCCGAAAAAATCAAAACTGAAGAATACAATTCATTTAATATATAATATTAATGAAGAATGTGAAAATCTATATAAGGTGTTGAAAAAGAGGTTAAAGCCATTAATACAGGATAATACAAACTTTTGTAAATTTCTATAAGCTATTTGGTCCAGCGATTTCATCATAGAGGAATATTCATAATGTTAGTGGATTTCACCCACTGTGATTAGCTTCCGCCATACATATAGCAAATGAATAAATTGAAGATATAGCTATTGAAGCAGAAAAAGTATCAAAGTGACCTGGTCAAGCAAAATTTTAATACCTGTGTATAATTAATTATTTTGAATATCTTTTCTGAATTTTAAATGGTTATAGTATGCATTAGGTGATAGCTTAAAACCGTGAAGAAGCCTCATAGAATCAATTATTAAGCTAACACTTATTTTGACGGAGGTCCATTGAGTAAATATGTTTTACTTTTCTCATTGTTTCAAGTGCTTTTAAAATTGCAAGAGCTATGTTAAAAATACATTGACAAATAAATGAAAAGGTAATATATTATGCATATAGGTAATGTATTACCTTTTTGAATCGTAAATAGGAGATAAGACTAAGTAGTTATAGTCTTATTTATTTGTGATTGAAAGGACAATCGGTACACATAAGTATTCGATAAACCTTATTAATGGCTGAACATTTACCTCCAGGTACTCTGTAGTTTATCTGTAATGTTAATAAAAATTATATCCAGGCTGAACGGTTTCATTTGGTTTTGTGTCTTGAATAAAATGAAAGGAATGGTTATAAGTATGAAGAGACTTGAAATGATGGGTGATCAGCAATACATATTTGGGGCGATTATGATAGCTGCAAATAGGATGGACACTTTGCTTGAAAGAGAATTCAAGAAGTATGATGTTACAACAAAACAGTGGCTTTTATCAATTATTATAGACAATTTGTTTGATGAACCACCTACAATAAAAGAAGTTGCAAATGAAATGGGAAGTTCTCACCAGAATGTGAAGCAGGTTGCTTTAAAGCTAGAACAAAAAGGATTATTAATTTTGGAAAAGGATAAAAGGGATTCTCGCGTAACTAGACTTAAGTTGACAGAGAATAGTTATGATTTTTGGAAAAAACTAAGAGAAGAAGGTGCTACATTTATTCAAACCTTGTTAAAAGATATAAATGATGATGAAATATTAGTTGCAAGAGAGGTAATAAAGAAGATGCTGTTAAATAGTTATGATATGGAGAAATAAAATCAGTGCCTATTAATGCATCTTATGTTGTAAAAATAAAAGATACGATGCTTAGCGCTGATATTAGGGTAATCTATTTTTTTATTTCTGCGGTTATACTGATTAATAAGAAAATTGATGATTATACTTAGGTGAAGGGAGTCTGTATTATGAAAATACTTGCAATAAATACAAGTCATAGAGGTAAAAATGGATACACAGAGTTTTTAATAAATAAAATATTTGAAGGAGCAGACTCAGTTGGAGCTGAATGTGAAATTGTAAGACTATCTGAACATGATGTGAAAAGATGCACAGGGTGTTTTAACTGTCAGAAAAAAGAAACGCTATTCAAATGTATTTACGATGAAAAAGATGATGCAAGGATTATTTATGATAAAATGAAACATGCAGATATAATTATCTATGCTACGCCAGTATATATCTTCAATATGTCTGGGTTGCTCAAAAACTTCTTGGATAGGTTTCTTTTTACATCTAATTCAAAAGAATTTTTATATACAAAAAGTGAATTGTTTTTTCATCACATTGATAGGGATGTTTGCTCGAAACCTTTTGTATTATTGATTTGTCAAGATAATGTTGAAAATGAAACACATAAAAATATTATTTCTTACTTTAAAACCTTTTCACGATTTATGGATGCTAAGCAAGTTGGAACTCTAGTAAGAAAATCAGGCATTGTAGCTGGACATGGAAAAGACGAAGCTAAGCTAAATGAATATCCAGAGCTAATAAATATTTATAATGCTTTTATTCAAGCTGGAAAAGAATTAGCTACTTTAGGAAAAATACACAGATCTACTGAAAAAAGAGCAAGTAAAGGAATTGTAAAACTGCCTGTATTTGTAAAAATACTTATGAAGTTTAAGTTTTTTAGAAAGCAAGCCGAAGTCAAGATAGGAAAAGCAATGGAATAATATAAATTTAGTAAGTGAAAAAAGTTCAGGTAAAGATTGATGACTACCTATAGTATATTTGCAGGTGTTAATGGAGTTGGAAAAACATCAATTGGAGTTCTAAAGTGGAAAAGAGACAATATTCCTAAATGTATTAAAGATATCTTAAAATGAAGCTAGCTTAGTATAATGATATTAAGCTAGTTTTTTTATATCTAAAATTAAAGTGCTTGGAGTATAGTTAATGCAGATAAGAGTTAGCTACAATACAAACTAAGGGGAAGTACACGGTTCAGCCTAAGGAATTCTATTTGATTAAATTTCATTATATGGTAAAATTAGCAATAATATAGTTGTAAAACACTGTGTTATTAATTTTAGAATAATTTTAATTTTACTGAATAATTTACATTTTGGAGGTATTGAATATGAGTTTAGAAGAACTTAATCCTAAAAGTAGATTTAGTGACCGTGTAGAAAATTATGTTAAGTTTCGACCAAGTTATCCTAAGGAAGTACTTAATTTCTTGAGCAACACTATTGGACTTACTGAAAAATAGGTTATGGCGGATATAGGGTCAGGAACAGGAATTTCATCTAAGCTATTCTTAGATAATGGGAATATTGTATATGGCGTAGAGCCTAATTCTAAAATGAGACAAGCTGCTGAAGAAACTCTCGCTACTTATAGTAATTTCTATTCCATAGACGCTTATTCAAAAAATACTAAGTTGAAATCAGAATCTATAGATATTATTGTAGTAGCCCAAGCCTTCCATTGGTTTGAGCCAGAACCTACAAAAGAAGAATTCCTTAGAATATTAAAGCTAGGTGGTAGTGTTGTATTATTAGCAAACATGAAAAAGAGAAGCAGTAATAAATTTATGAATGGATATATGGAGGTTATACGAAAATACGGACAGAGTTTAAATTTAAAAAAAGATAGTCAAACTATACCAACTTTTTTTTATCCCAACACTGTTCATAAAAAAGTATTTGATAACCCACTCATATTTAATTTTGATAGATTAAAAGGGGAATTAGCGTCTTTTTCCTATATGCCTAACGAACAAGATCCTCGATTTAAACCTATGATATCAGAATTGGAAGTCTTATTTGAAAAGTATAATGATAATGGAACAGTAAATTTCGAATATGAAACTACAGTGTATTACTGTAAGATGAAGTGATTTAAATATTGTAATTGTAAATATTAGTATGGAATATTCTTATAGAGTAAAATAATAAATGATAAAAAAGGAGGAGTTTAAGTTTGAATAAATTAGGGGTACAGTCTTTAGATAAATCGGCGGAAATGCTTTCAGGAAAAAGAGAGATATTTAATGAGTTAACTGATCAGCATACAGAGATTAAAGAAGTTCTTCGACAATTTCAGGCTGGATACGCTAAACGAAATATAGAAGAAGTTGACGTTTTTTTTGAAGAACTTTTTATCAATGGAGAGGACACTTATGCTGTAGGTACTGGAACGGGCGAACTGTTTTTAGGTAGTGAGCAAGTAAAAACGTTGATTAAAGATGACTGGGAAGGCTGGGGCGATGTCAATATCGACTTGGAAAACGCACATATTGACATTGAAGGTGAAGTTGCCTGGTTTGCCACTACAGGTTCTGTCAAATACACATTTGAAGATACACTAGAAAAGTATGACAGTCATACTAAGTTTATCAAAGAGAAGGCTGAAGAGACTGGACTTACACCAAAACAGAAAATTACTTTTATCAATTGGTTTTTGTCGCTGGTCTATCACCAGAGAGTGGAGAAGAAGAGGGAATACTTATGGCCAATGTGTTTAAATGGGGTTCTCTTAAAAGATGTTGACAAGTGGAAATTTGTTAATCTTGAATTTTCAATGTCAAAAGCTAATTTCCCCGATGAGCGTTTTGAAAACTCTAAACAACATCTGGAGAGTTACAACAATAGGAATGCTAGGGTTGATGAATATAAGAATAACCAGATGAATGAAGAGATAAAATCCTTGCTTAAGAGTTTAGAAACAGAATTTGTCGGGCAAAAAGATATTTCAAAAGAACTGGTGAGCAAGTATTTTGCAGCGGAAAGTCTACCATATATCATTGGAGCCGAAAACCAGTTGTATGATGGAGTTGACCAGATGAGGAAATTTTTTATTGCCAACAGTGATTCAAACCTTTCTCTAGACCTGGAATATGCCATTGCCTCAAAAGCTAGAGGAATCACCTGGGTTACAGTTATCGGTACATTGAAGCAAGAATTGACAGAGGATGAACTTGCTGAACGTGCTCTGGAGGAACTGGAAAATCTGTTTAAGTCTGATATCACTTCGAAAGAAAAGCTATTTGCAGCACATAGAAGTATGGCCTATGTATTAAAGGAGAGTGCTATAGGTGTAAAGTATACATGTCCACTCAGGTTGACTGCAGTAATCTTAAATCGGAGTGAGGGACCTGTTTTTCACCACATACATTTTTCATTCCCATTCTATTGGATAGTTGAGGGGAAGGTAGATGGTATTTAAGGTTACAAGTGCAAAAAACAAAATAAATGGTGGTTTACAACATTCTTGTTATATGATTCACTTACAGGAAAACAGACATATGAAGCTAAAAGTGAAAAAAGAATATTAGCATTATTTGGAAAAATAGCTTGCCTTGATGGCTTTTATTATCCTAGGTTAGATAATAAAATGAAAATAATTCCAATATATGCTATACTAAATCAAAAAAACTATTCTGAATTAAGAACAAAAGTGACATTGCTGAGCGTACCAATACAATCTTTGGAAGGAGCGATTGCCATTAAAGTTGATAGACTAATTGGGATTTTGTAAAGAAAGAGAAGCATTTAGATTATTTAAACTCAATCGATTATTAAATTTAAGGGTGTTGAAAGAAAGTTATACCAAACGTAAAGTCTCATCTTTGCAAAAGCAAATTGACCAAGTATTTGAAAAATATATTAGGAAATATGACATACTGTTGTCATGTTTATTTTGTTATATTATTGAAAAAGAGTTATGTAAAGATATTAATCCAGGAGACCACATGAATAAGGTGCATTGGAATTCTATTAAATTACAAGGAACGGTGCCCGATAATATTATGAAAGAAATTGAGGATAATTAATATGAAGCATGAGTGGAAGAAAAGTGAAAAGGAATTATATATTCCGAAAGCAACT
>CAZKOJ010000119.1:0-14313 GCA_964554365.1 uncultured Clostridium sp.
TTTTCTCGTGAAACCCTAAACTTTAGGCCCTATGTGTATGTTTTATTAATGCTTCATAGTCATTGGTATCTGTAAAAGGAGTATCTATTGCATCCACTCTTGATGCTCTACATGCTGTAGATACTTTATTCCTAGCATAAAATATTTCTTCTCCTACTTTTGTTCTTTTAATACCAAAATCCGAAGTTAAATCCTCTGCTCCTAAGAGTACTGCTACTATCCTTTTAGATGATTTTATTATATTGTATACATTTTCTAATCCATATGCTGTTTCTATTATTGGTATAAGCTTTATATGGTTGTCTTTAAAATTTTGTTCGTTTTCTATTTTTGTAAGTCTTTCATCTATATCTTTAAGTTGTTCCTCTGTTGCTTTAGGAATCATTAGTGCATCAGGCTTAACCCTTGATATAGTTTCTATATCTTTTAATCCATATTCAGTATCTAGTGGATTTATTCTCACAACTAGCTCCACAGATGAATAATCTATAGTTTTTATGGCTTCTCTAACAAGCATTCTTGCACTGTCCTTTTCAGTAAGGCTTACTGCATCCTCTAAATCAAGTATTACAGAGTCTGCTCCAAGTATAGGTGCACTTTGAAGCATTCCTGGATTGTTTCCAGGCATAAAAAGCATTGTTCTTCTTAGTCTATTCATATACTCCACCTCAAATTCAAATTTATACTGCTCTTTCTATAGCAGCTTGCACTCTTGCTCTTATTGTATAATCCAGTGCTCCTTTATCTTGTGCTTTTATGATTACGTTTTCAACGCCCATTTCTTTAACCTTATTTAATATTACACTTTGTATTTGCTTTCCAAACTGTTTCATAACTATACTTTCAATTTCTAACTCTATGCCAACAGCTTCATTAGGCATAACCATAATTAGTATGTCATTAGACTCCAGAGTTCCTGCTTTAGCTACTTTATTTACTTCCATAAAGTAAACCCTCCTAACCTTTGTAATCTTTTAATTAATATATATATCGTATTTTTGAAAGAAAACTTTCTTTATTATATTTTATTGACCTAAAAAAGTTCTATATAATCATACTCCAATAATTGACATTTTGTCAAACTTTAAACGTATCTACTTTAAACGTTATACAATAGCATCTATATCTTTTAAATTAAATTTTATATCTAAAGCAAAATACATTTTATTGAAATTTAATATTTAAATTCATTATATACCTAAACAAAAAGTTTTAACAATATGGTTGCTAATATAACTGTTCCTACACCACCTAGTCTTGTAGATATTTGTGAAAATGGCATTAATTCCATACGATTTGCACCAGATAGTATTGCAACATCGCCTGTTCCACCCAATCCACTGTGACATGAAGTAACAAGTGCTGCTTCTATTGGATACATATTCATAAATTTACCAACATAGAATCCAGATACAACCATGGACACAACAGCTGCAATACAAATAGCAATATATCCAGGTGTTACTGTTGCTATTAAACTACTCCATGGAGTATAAACAACACCTACTCCTATTAGTAAAGGCCATGTAAGCGTTTTGCTCACCAAATTATATACTTGATGTGCCCCTAATTCTATATGTTTAGGTAACAATTTTAAGTATTTTACAATAGCAGCCCCAATTATCATTATTATTGCACCTGGCATACCAATAAATTTGCTTAACAATGAACCAAATACGAAAAAAGTGCAGCCAACTAGGAATCCAGCGCCCATAAGTTTAAAATCAATTGGTTTTTCTTCAGTTTTATCTTGAAGCATATCTTGATCATCAGCAGTTTTTATTAGTAGTCCATTACCTGTAAGTTCTGGTTTTTTTACAGCTATACGCATTAATAATCCAGATATCATTATAGCAATTACATTACCAATCATAGCTGCTGGAACAAGTCGAGCTATAAGGTCATTTTGAGAACCATGTATTACACCAGAGTAGCCCATGGAAAGTGGTATTATTCCTTCACCTATACCTCCAGAAATAATTGGAGCTATTACAAAGAAAAATGATTTATATGGAGTATATCCAAATAATAAACCTATTAAAATTCCTCCTGCTGCTGCACAGATTGTTCCTACTATTAACGGAACGAACATCCTTACAAATCCTTTTATCATAACTTTCCTGTTCATTCCAAGAATACTTCCAACTACTAAAACAGAAATATATAAATATAAAAAGTTTGAAGTTTTCATTAATGCAGTAATTGCTTTTATAGCAGTTGGGTCTAACAATTTGTAATAAACTAAAGCTGATGGTATAAATATAGTACAAATTGCTGGGCCTCCTATATTTTTTAAAATAGGAACTTTTGCTCCAATTTCTCCAAGTAACAATCCCATCACCATTACTACTGCAAATCCACCAATCATATCTATTGGTAATAATTTGTAATGGCAAGAAAGAAAAATTATAATTGAAATTACAATAAATAACGGTATAGGAATCTCACCTATTTTATATTGCAGTATTTTTGATAATAAACTATCAGTGTTTCTAGGTATCTCTGTAGTCTTTTGCATAAAAATCACTCCTTTAGTATTTTTTATTTTAAAATAATTCCTTCATGTTTAAAGTATATTACCGAGATTTACTATGTTTTTATATTTAAACGTTATCAAAAAGGTTTTACTACTTTTCACACGAATTAACTCATATCTTGATTATAGGAGTAAATCTTAGTTATTTATAGTTTATTGAATTTATATAATAATTTTGTAACTAAAGTAAGTGATAAAATATATTTAATTACGGTTATAAACCAATTCAATAAAATTAATATTATAAATTTAATTGTATAAGTTTAGTTATAGCTTTATATTTATATTAGTGAAGTTTGATAGATAAAAATAAATTTGATATAATTTTAGCGACTTGTAAACTACTCTCATAATTACATAATATTACTGGAGGATTTTTATGAAATTAGATAAAATTAACTTGAATTTACAAACACGAATTTTACTTTTAGTTTGTAGTGTTGTGGTAGCAGTACTATTCGTAACTAATATATTTGTAAGTGAAAAAGTAACTTACATTACCAAAAAACATTTAGAAGGTAAAGCAATGGACACTGCTCATATTGTTGCCAACTCTCCAATAGTGATTAATGGTTTAATAGATAAGCCACATGAGAAGGATATTCAGGAATTTGCAAATAAAATTAAAAATCTAACTAATGTAGAGTTTGTAGTAATAGCTGACATGAATGGTATTAGGAAATCTCATCCTGATGCATCTAAATTAAATAAAAAAATTGCAGGTGGTGATACTGAAGATGCTCTTAAAGGCCATGAATATGTATCACATTCCCAAGGTACATTAGGCAAATCCCTAAGAGCTTTTGTGCCAATACTCGATAGCCATGGCACTGAAATAGGCATAGTAACTGTAGGAATTTTAATGGACAATGTTGATCAAGCTGTTAAAGAAAGTAGACAGGCAGTTTACTTTGGAATAGAATTTGGTTTTCTAGTTGGTCTATTTGGTGCTATAATATTAGCAAGAAGCATAAAAAAAACTATGTTTGGATTGGAACCTTCCGCTATTGCAAAGCTTTTAAAGGAAAGAAACGCTATGCTTAAATCAGTTAGAGAAGGTATTTTAGCTATTGATAAAGAAGGATTCATTACCATTGTAAATGATGAAGCGTTAAAAGTATTTAGTAAGGCTGGAATAGTTGGTAATCCTATAGGTAAAAAAGTAGATGAAACTATTCCAAATACTAAGATGAGTGAAGTATTAAAAATCGGAAAATCTGAATTGGATCAAGAGCAAGATCTTAATGGCATAAAATTAATTACTAATCGTATACCCATAATTGTAAACGATAAGATAGAAGGTGCCATAGCTACATTTCGTGATAAAACAGAAATTAAACTACTGGCTGAGCAGTTAACTGGAGTAAAACTATATGCTGATGCACTTAGAGCCCAAACTCATGAATTTATGAATAAGCTTCATGTAATTTTAGGTATGATACATATGAAATGTTATAACGAGCTTTCAGAATATATTAAAGGAATCGCAAATAAATATCAATTTGAAATAGGTTTCGTTATAAGGCATATTAAAGATCCTGTTCTGGCTGGCTTTATTTTAGGAAAGTTAAGTTATGCAAGAGAATGTAATATAAATTTGATATTATCATCAGATTCTTTCATACCAGAACCTGAAAATTCAGAAGTTACTCATGAGCTTATTACAATTATAGGGAACTTAGTGGATAATGCTATAGATGCCGTAAAAAACTGTGAAGTTAAATCTATAAATATAGATTTGATTTACGATGAAGATCATTTATATATTAAAATTCATGACACTGGAATAGGAATGACTAAAAGTTTAATAGAAAAAATATTTTTAAAAGGTTATTCTACAAAAGAAGTTACTAGAGGCTTGGGACTTTTTTTAGTAAGGTCTAGTGTAGATAAATTAGGTGGAAAAATGGATGTTGATTCAAAAACAAATGAAGGTACTACATTTGAAATTTATTTACCTTATAAAAGCAAGGGTGATATTAATTGATTAAGGTTTTAATTGTAGAGGATGATCCTATGATTGCTGAATTTAACAAACGGTATTTAAACCAAATAGAAGGCTTTGAACTTACAGCTATAGCAAGCTCATTTAAAGAAGCAATATCTATAATTCAGCAGAAAAACATTAATTTAATTCTTCTAGATATATTCATGCCTGGCATGAATGGACTGGATTTATTAGTTCATATAAGAAAAATACATAAAGAAGTAGATGTTATTATAGTAACTGCTGCATGTGATATATGTACTATAAAAAAAGCCATGCATTACGGGGTTGTAGATTATCTTATTAAGCCTTTTGAGTTTGAAAGATTTAATTCAGCTTTATCAGCATACAGAGAAACTCAAAGTTTTATACATGACAGAAATGCATTAAGTCAAAAGGAATTAGATGCGCATATTTTAAATAAAGATCACTCTCTAGTATGCCAACTTCCTAAGGGACTTGATAAAAACACTTTGAAAAATGTATGGACAAGCATACAAGAAATAGGTGGAAATACTTTTTCTACTGAAGAAATAGCTAAAATAGTTGGAATTTCAAGAGTATCTATGCGTAAATATCTAGATTTTTTAAAACAAATAGAAGTATTACATATGCAGGTTGAATATGGTTCTGTAGGAAGACCTATATATAAATATAGATGTATTAATGAAGAATATGACTTCTTAAATTATTATTAATACTCTTTATAGATTAACTATTAAAAATCTTATTTTCTAACGGAGTTATCATATAAAAACTTAAAGTATCCGAAAGATATTTTAAGTTTTTCAGATACTTCAATAATGTTATAAATTAAATTTTTTTATGTTTATTTTACTGACTTTAAATATTCCTCTTGACCCATCTCATAAAGATTATTTCCTTCAGCATCTATAACTACTAGCACTGGCAAATCCTCTACTTCTAGTCTTCTTATAGCCTCAGAGCCTAAATCTTCATAAGCTACAATATCTGCCTTTTTTATAGATTTCCCCATAAGAGCAGCAGCTCCACCTATAGCAGCAAAATAAACAGCTTTATTTTTTTTCATAGATTCTACTACTTCTTTTGATCTTAGTCCCTTCCCTATCATTCCTTTTAAACCTATATCCAATAATGTTGGTGTGTATGAGTCCATTCTATAACTTGTAGTTGGTCCTGCTGAACCTATTACTTGTGATGGCTTTGCTGGACTTGGTCCTACATAATATATAATTGAATCTTTTACATCTATAGGTAGTTCTTGTCCCTTATCTAAAAGTTCTACAAGTCTCTTATGAGCTGCATCCCTTGCCGTATATATAACTCCAGATATTAAAACACTATCTCCTGCTTTTAAGGTATTAACTTTATCCTCTGTTAAAGGAGTCGTAATTTTTTTCTCCATTATTATCCCTCCGAATCATAAATGTGAATTAAAAATTAATTAAAATTTTAGAATTTTTAAATAGAATTCTAAAAAACTCATTTCCTGTTATTATAGTTCTATTTCTGCATGCCTTGTAACATGGCAATTTATATTCACTGCAACTGGAAGTCCAGCTATATGAGTTGGATATGTTTCTATATTTACTGCAAGTGCAGTAGTCTTTCCTCCAAATCCCTGTGGTCCTATTCCTAAAGTATTAACTTTTTCTAAGAGTTCTTTTTCTAAGGTTTCATAAAATGGATTTGAATTTCTTTCTGCTAAAGGTCTAATTAAAGCTTTTTTAGCTAAATTTGCTGCTCTATCAAAGGTCCCACCTATTCCTATACCAACAACAATTGGAGGGCATGGATTTGGACCTGCTTCTTTTACTACTCTAAGTACAAACTCTTTAACTCCATCTAACCCATCTGCAGGCTTTAACATTTTAATTTGGCTCATATTTTCTGAACCGAATCCTTTAGGCGCTACAGTAATTTTTAATTTATCACCTGGAACTACATCGTAATATATAACTGCTGGAGTGTTATCTTTTGTATTAACTCTATCTAAGGGATCTTTTACTACAGATTTTCTTAAATATCCCTCTGTATATCCTTGTCTTACGCCTTCATTTATGGCTTCTTGTAGACTTCCACCTACTATATGTGTATCTTGACCAAGTTCCACAAATACACAGGCCATACCCGTATCTTGACACATAGGAGTTTGCTCATTCTTAGCTATATCTACATTATTAAGTATTTTTTCTAAAATATCTTTTGCCATAGGCCATGTTTCTTCTTCTGAAGCCTTCTTAATTGTATTTTTAACATCCTCTGCAAGATAGTAATTAGCATCTATACATAGTTTCTTTATAGCACTTGTTATTTGTAATACATTTATCTCTTTCATATTTACCATATTCTCCTTTTTATCAAATGAAACTTAATTCTTTAATATCTTATCCATAGATGAAAAGGCCGTTTAAATATAAACCGCCTTTTTTCAAATGGTTAAAACCTACTTATTTTTTCTTCTATTTATTAATGCAACTACTCTATTCATTTCATTGTTAACTATCATATAGCCTTCATCTACTCCCATTCCAGGTTTTGCAAGTACTTGCTTTGCTCCACAAGCCATACCAATGTTAGTAGTTACTTCAGTTGATCTGTTAGTTTCATTGCAAGTTCCACCACAGTAAGCTCCCATTTCATGTTCCTTACAATATATTATAGCCTCTGCTATATTATTTACTCCTCCAAGGTCTGGAGTTTTAATCTGAACCATATGCCCAGCTTTATTATCTGTAAAGAATTTAACATCTTCTACTGTATTGCACCATTCATCTGCAACTAACTCTACATTTATTCCTCTGCCATCCATTTCAGCTCTTAAGTCCCTCATAGCTTCCATTTGCTTTTGTCTATCTTCTACATCCATAGGTCCTTCAATTCTTAAATGGAATGGTTTTGCAGCTTCTTCAAGTGTAGCTATATAATCAGCCATAGCTTTTATTTCATATTTAAATGCCATACCAATAGTTCCATATACATCTATATGGAATATTGGATTATAATTATCTACAGTTCTTAGTTTTATTACTCTATCCCTTAACCATTTAACATATTGTAATAGCTTTTCACCATTTAATCCAAGTTTTTCTTCAACATTGTTTATCAGTGCGTGTGGCATAACATCTGCACCTTTTATAATCATTTTATCTGCACTATCATATCTATCATCACCAGATTGAGTGAAAATTGGTACTCTATTTATTTCAGCTTTTGGATTATACTCATTTCTTATAACTTCTGCCATAGTAATTTTCTGAGATTTTGCTACAGCATCAAGTATAGCTTGAGTTATTCCATATCTTATAGCAGTATGAAGTCTCTTTCCATTAATAATCATCTTATCAAACTCTTCTGCTAGTGATTTAAATTCATTTAATTCTTTTCCTATAAGCTTAGGTGCTATTTCCTTCTCTATAATAGGTATAAAATCTTTAGCCAAGAATAAAGGATCTCTTCCACCAGCACCTGAATATTGAACTGCAGCACAATCTCCATATGCTACCTGTCCATCTTCTAATATGATCATAACTGATATAGCTTCTCCTGCCTGCCTAACTGTTGTGAAACCATCTGTTACTGGTTCTCCTACATAAGTAAAACCATCATGGGCTACCCCATTTTTTATAGCTCTTTGGTCATCAAAATAAAATCCTGTTTTTCCTTCTGAGCAAATAACATCAATAATTTTCATAGCTAACACCGTCTTTCTACTTTATAGTTAAAGTTTAAATTATAACTAAATATTTATTATACTTAAGGTCATTTTACTACTATTTCTCTGGTCTTCCTATAAGAACACCTTTTCCAACCGCAAATATATCATCTATAGTCATCTGGAAAGTTACTTCTCTGCCTTCAAAGTTTCCTCTTTCTTCTAATTTGCTTTTATTAAAGTTCTTTAATTCTTCATTTAAAGGTACATTACCAAAATTCAAATATCTCACAGCTCCATTGTTATCTCTAGCAGGCATCATTTTACCAGAGTTAAATTTGCTTGGAGCAAATGGTACATCTACAATACCTGCAGCAAAGCCTTTTACTGTTCCTACAGCTAAGTCTCCATCTCCAAGTTCAAATAATTTATCTAACATACATTTAGTTTCAGCCTTTATTATAGTTATTTCTGTTTCTAGTTCTTTTGACATAGGCATTTTTTGTCCTTGAAACATATTCAATGCCATTTTTGTAGCTTTTATTCCTGCTGCATTAGCTTCTTTAGTTGGTATTCCTATTGCTTCATGTGGAGTTTTTACTATAACCTTTGTAGCTCCAGCTAGTGCTGCTGTAGTTGCTCCTGCCGCTATGACACCAAAAGCTTTTGCCTCATCCTGTGGGAATCCTCCCATCCATTGATGAAATACTGTAGTTATATAAACATCTTTATATCCATATGCCTTTAAATATTCATTTACCTGTTCTTCTAAAGCTTTTATAGCTGCAATATCTTGAATTAAATTACCACACTGTCCATAGCCTACTGTTATGTTTTTTACGCCTTGCTCTGCAGCAAGTAACGTTTCTATTATAGCTACAGTGTTTGATGTACTTGGAGGAACAAGCGTGCCCGTTAAAGGTCCAAATGGTTCCCTATTTATTGATATACCTTGCTCTTCATAAAAACCTACAAGCCTATCACAATATTGCCAATCTAATAATGATCTTTCTATAGATATATTTTTAGCGTAAGGAATATTATAAGATATTCCCCCACCCTCATTGGAAGTCCAACCTGCTGCATGAACTATTTCTGAAAGCAATCTAGCATCTGGAGTTCCGTGCCTTACTTCAAGTGGTAAGTTTACAGCTTCAAATACTTTTCTGCATCCCTTAACTCCATGATTTACTCCTGGAAAACCATTCAAAAGAGACCTACCTGCAGATATGCTCTCTTTCATTCCAATTTCACATTCATCATACTTGTTTTGTCTTGTATAGCTATCTATAGTAGTAGGAAGTAAGTCTGCTTCACCTTCATTTTGAAGATGAGTTAAAAGACTAATGTGTTCATCTAGTAAAGCAACTCCCGCTCTTGGCTGTGCTAAAGTTATGCCGGATTCTTTAGCCCACTTTAGCTTTTCTGGAAAGCTCTTATGTTTAGGCACTTTCCTCAAATATTCTACTGCCTCTTCAAGATTTACCTCTTTACCTGTAGGCCATTGACCTAGTACTTCTTCTCTTATTTTGAAAAATTCTTCCTCTGTCCATTTTTTATTTTTAAGCTCCACCTCAACTACCTCCTAATTGACTTTAAGCAAATATTTTTTCATTATTCTGACTGCCATATCTGGATACTCTTCAGCTAGAAGTCCCATAGCAGATAATATATAACTTTTATCAAGCAAATATTTTGGGTTTTTAGGTTTTAAATAAGTAGGATCTGTTTCATCAAAAGTTCCTGCTTTTAATATTTCGGCAGGGTGCTCACTGTGAACCAATACTCCACCTGTTCCTATCAAATATTGTACATCTAAAAGATCTTTACCTTCTTGTGAATATATAACTCCACAAGGAGTATACAACGTTTCAAGAACTCCCACATGTCTTTTTAGTGCTACTTCCGTTGCTGATTTAGCCATAGCTTCATCAAATTTTATCTCTTCTTTTGTACCTGGAACCATTCTTATATTTTGTGCTCTGAATTTACAATTTGCTTCTATGTCTACATCTTCATCCTGTAAATATTTTTTTATTTTTCTTGTAGTTGTCGCTTCTAATAATGCTTCTGCAGAGTATCTCATTCCTAAATCTCCCTCTACAGTTCTTTTAGCAAAAGGTTCTTCAAGTCCTCTTAATGTTACACCCGCCTTAGACGGTTCACCATCTGCTAATGAGTGTACATCTGTAGTAGCCCCGCCTATATCTACAACTACTAAATCTCCTACGCCTTCTTCCTTATCAGTTCCTTCACTTAAAATCCTTGCAGCTTTAAGTACTGCAGCTGGGGTTGGCATGAGTATTCCATTTGTATAATCTTCAGCTTTTTTCATTCCTTTTGCTTCAATTATCTTTTCCATAAATATTTTTCTTATTTCTTCTCTTGCTGGCTCCACATTGAGAATATTAAGCTTTGGCATTACATTTTCTGTTATTCTATAGAACATACCTGCATCACTTAATATTTCTTCTACACTATCCACTGCAACTTTATTTCCAGCTACAACTATAGGCTGTTTTATTCCACTTTTGGCAAGCATTTTTGCATTATGAATTATACACTGCTTATTTCCACCGTCTGTTCCCCCTGCTAAAAGTATAATATCTAAATTAGAATTTTTTATTTCATCTACTTCCCTTAACGTAAGGTCATAACTATAAACATTTAAAACCCTAGCTCCAGCACCTAGCGCAGCTCTTTTAGCAGCCTCAGCTGTAAGCTCTGGAACTAGTCCAACTGCAACCATTTTTAAACCCCCTGCAGCAGAAGAACATGCTAATTTTTTTACAAAATTAACCTCTTTTCCTTTTAGTTCTTCTTTAAGCTTTGTACAGGCATTGTTAAATCCTAACATTATGTCATTTTCTATGGTAGTAATATCTTTAGCTGTAGCAAGAACTTCTTCTTTTTCTATATCTACAACAGTAAGTTTTGTATATGTGCTACCAAAATCTATCAGCAAGTAACTATCCAACCCAATCACTCCTGTTTTACTCCCACAGAGCTTTTATTTTTAGTTAATTTTTAACTCCGAAGTCTGTGTTTAAATCTCCAATTGTAATTTCTGGTGATGTTCCTGGTGAATATACTCTATTAAATCCCATATTCTTAAATTTTTCATAAACATCTTCCCATTTTTGCTTTCCAACTACTAAATTACCACCAACATACATTAATATTCCTTCAAGTCCAGCTTCATCACATTTTTCCCTCAAGCCTCTGCAATCGATTTCTCCATGTCCGTAAAGAGAAGATACTATTATTGCATCCGCACTAGTTTCTATAGCTGCATTAATAAAATCTTCCTGTGGAGAAAGCACACCTATATTAACTACATTAAAACCTGCTTGTGTGAAAGCATGTTCTAATATTTTGTTTCCAACTGCATGGCAATCTGAACCAATCACGCCTATAACTAAAGTTTTCATTATGAACCCTCCCAAACTTACCTTTGATATTTTAATTCTATCATTTTTGATTTTAAAGCTTTCACGGAATTGTCATCTAAACTATATAAAAATTTCATCATTTGTTTTTCCTCTGTACTGTTTTCTTTTACATCCTTGAATCTACCTGGGGATACTATCAATACATCTGAATTGTTTATAACTTTTATTAATTCATCTTTATCTGTTGTGTTTGTGTACTGAATATTTATTGTACCAAGCCCTGCTTTTTCTAGAGCTCCTCTAGCCTTAAACATAAACTCTTGAGACATACATATAAATCCAAACCTAGTTTCTTCAGGATACCTAGCAATTTTAACTATAGTCTGCAAATCAACATTTATAGCTACTCCAATTACTTCTTTTTTGAAGGGCTTGGTTAATTTCACTATTTCGTTAACATGATTAAATGTTGCTATTATAACTTGGCATTTTTCTACCATTTGTTTAGTGTCTTTTGTTATATCTCTTATATCATCTAGAGTAAAAGGTATAACATTCATGTTTGTACTATCCATTAACTGTTTACTGAACATTCTTGATTGTTCTATATTACATTCAACATATAATGCTGTTATCTTACTCATAAGCTCTTTCTTTTCTCTTACTCTTTCCATAACGATTTCAAGGAACTCGTCAGCATCCATACCTGTTTCAAGTGCTTCTTCAAATCCAAGATCTACAAACTTTATTATTTTCTCTTGTATATTCTGTACTTTCCAAGGATTTGCTTCCTCTGCTACAAAAGTTCCTCTTCCTTGATAAGATTTTAAAACACCTTCTTGCTCTAATTCATTATAAGCTGTGCTTACAGTATTTCTGCTTACTTTTAATTTCTCAGATAATTCTCTCTCTGTTGGCATTTTATTACCAACCTTTAATGCTCCATTTTTTATTAAATCCATAATCTGCTTTTTTACTTGCAAATATAACGGTACGCCACTCTCTTTATTTATTTTAATTTCTATAATACTCACCTCAGAATCCATTGGATTAATGGATTAATCCATTTATTAGTTTAATGATATCACACTAGAAAATGGACTTCAATGAATTTTTGCAAAAATTCAAATTTAAGAAAATTTCGTTATATTTTATCCTTTCTCTATAACTATTTTATGTACACAGAAAATCCATTTGAATATTTTTAATGGCTTAATCCATTGAAAACATTTACTTTATTGGAGTTTCTTTAAGTTTATATCCTAAGAAACATTAATTTTTTTCTAAATCCTATGTAAAAAATTTGATTTAGAAAAAAATTAAATCTGCATATTTTCTATCATAATATGCAGATTTAACTTGTTCTTGTTTATATTTTCATTATTTATCATAATAATCATTAATTGATTTTATTAAACATTGGGATATTTTTTCTTGGTACTCATCACTCTTTAATTTTTGTTCTTCCACTGGATTAGATAAAAATCCACACTCGACAAGTATAGAAGGCATAGTATCATTACATCTTAAAACTTTATACGAATCTAGTGCAGGTTTTTCTTGTCTTTTATTATTTGGGTCCAAACCTACTATAAAATTTTGTTGAGTTATTTTGGCCAGTTTTTCACTTTCAATATTTCTAGAATACCAAACTTGAGCTCCATAATATTTTGATTCAGGAAACATATTAAGGTGTATACTTATAAACATATTACAATTACTTTCCTTCTTAATTTTACATCTATTGTTCAAATCTTCAATTTTTTTCTTCCTTATTTTCCCGTTATCTTCATATAATCCTTTATCTTCTTCTCTAGTCATAGTAACTTTGTATCCTTGATTTTTCAATTTATCTTTAAGTTTTAATCCTATTTTTAAGTTTATATCTTTCTCCATAGTGCTACTGTTTGAAGAAGCACCACCATCAATACCTCCATGACCTGGGTCTATAAGTATAGTTAGGTCTTTTTTATCACTAATATTTACTTTAAAATCTGATACAGTCATTGAATATTTTGCATTAGCATAAAATATTGAAGTTAAACCTACCAATATTACTAAAAGAACTACCGGTAGCTTTTTATTTTTAAAATACAATATCATCCCTCCTTAAATAACACCTTATCTATATTCTATGCCATGATATTGCATTTTAATTAATATAATTTTTCACAAATAAAAAAAGAGAGGAAATTTCCTCTCTTCTATTATCTCTTTGAGAACTGTGAAGCTTTTCTCGCTTTTTTAAGACCATATTTCTTTCTTTCTTTCATTCTTGGGTCTCTTGTTAAGAAACCAGCTTTCTTAAGTTCTGGTCTTAAGTTTTCATCAGCTTTTAAAAGTGCTCTTGATATTCCGTGTCTTATAGCTCCAGCCTGACCAGTAAATCCACCACCATGTACATTTACTAATACGTCAAACTTTTCTTTAGTTCCAGTTAAAACTAATGGTTGGTTAACTATAACCAATAAAGTTTCTAATCCGAAATAGTTCTCTATTTCTCTTTTATTTATTACTACTTTACCTTCTCCAGGTACAAGTCTTACTCTTGCAATTGATTTCTTTCTTCTTCCTGTTCCAATATACTGAACCTTAGCCATTTTTTGTCCTCCTTCCAATTTTAGATTAATATTTAAATTCTAATACTTCTGGTTTTTGCGCTTGTTGATCATGATCAGCGCCTCTATATACTTTTAACTTTCTAAGCATTTGTCTTCCTAATACTCCATTTGGAAGCATTCTTCTAACTGCTTCATGAAAT